>JBGTCW010000359.1:0-2762 GCA_041748635.1 Ilumatobacteraceae bacterium
CGCGCGGACCGGCGGCACGGTCGCCGACGTCGCCACGATCGACGCCGCTCGGCTGCCCTACGTACAGCTGTGCGATGCAGAGGCCGCTCGACCCGACAATCTCGTCGTCGAAGCGCTCGACGGGCGACTCACCCTCGGCGCTGGCGATCTCCCGGTGGGCGAATTGGTCGCCGCACTCCCCCAGCACACCGCCATCTCGCTGGAGGTACGTTCCGCGCACCTGCGCACATCATTCCCGGACCCCAAGGACCGCGCCCGCCACGTCCTCACGACGACCCAGGCCTTCCTCGACCACCCCGAGCAACACTCCTGAACGATGAGCGAAACCACCGGATACGGCACGTCTCGCTCATCGCAGCGACGATGCCGTCCGGTTCGATGAGCGAAACGCACGCATACGGAACGTCTCGCTCATCGCAGCGACGCGTTGGTCAGTAGGGCATCGTCCCGCCGTCGACGGGGAACATGCAGCCGGTCATGTTCCGTGCTGCGTCGGACGCGAGCAGCACCGCCACGGCGGCGACCTCTTCGACCGTGTTCGGGCGCTTGATCGCCGACTCCGAGCTGAACGCTTCGATCAGGTTCTCGTAGGTCCCGAGCCCCATCGCCACCGCCGAGTCGGGCCCGGTGGCGCGCACGATGTCGGTCTCGATGATCCCCGGGAGGATCGCGTTCACGGTGACCCCGAGGGTGCCGGTCTCGTGGGCTGCTGCCTTGACGAGGCCGTTGACGGCGTGCTTCGTGGCGGCGTAGCCCGGGATCCCCGGCTTGCCGAGTTTGCCCTCGACCGACGACGTCACGATGATTCGGCCCGACTCGCGCGGGATCATGTGCTGCAGCGCTCGACGCATCCCCCAGAAGACGTGGTTCAGGTTCCAGTCGACCTCGAGCTTCCACTCCTCGTCGCTCATCTGCGCCACCGGCGCCGTTGCGAGCACCCCGCCGGAGTTGAGACAGCAGATGTCCAGCTGTCCGAAGCGTTCGATCGTGAAGTCGATCAGCCCCTCGACGGCGTCCTGCTTGGATGCGTCGCCGGCGAAGAACGCGACGTTGTCGCCGCCGCCCATCTCGTCGAGGCACTGCTGCCCCTTGACCTCGTCACGTCCGTTGACGACGACCTTGGCACCTTCGGCGAGGAAGGCGTCGGCCATTCCCCGACCGATGCTGCGAGTGCCGCCCGTGATGCAGGCGACCTTTCCGTCGAGCTTTCCCATGGTGGTTCCTTTCGTGTCGCTTCGGCAGGACCCCGGCTCAGTAAGGAGCCGTGCCGCCATCGATCGAGATGAGCGAGCCGGTGATGCCGCCACCGGCATCGGACGCAAGCAGCGTGGCGACCGCCGCCACGTCCTCGACGTCGTTGAGCCGCTTGATGGCGGATTCCTGCGCGAACATGTTCAACAGCCCCGCATAGTCCAAGCCCATCGACTCCGCGGCGGCCGGTCCCTCGGCCATCATGATGTCGGTCTCGATGGCGCCCGGGCAGAGCGCGTTGACGGTGATGCCGAGCGTGCCGACTTCGTGGGCGGCCGACTTGGTGAGGCCGTTGATCGCGTGCTTCGCCGTCACGTAGATCGAGATGCCGGGCTTGCCGACCTTGCCTTCGAGGGAGCTCACGCTCATGAAGCGCCCGTACTGCTGGGGAATCATGTAGTGGAAGGCGCGCCGCATCGTCCAGAAGGTGTGCCAGAAGTTCCAGACCAGCGAGTCCTGCATCGCCTCGTCGGTGAGATCGACGATCGGTGCATGCCCCGACGCGCCACCCGCGTTGGCGACGACGATGTCGACTCGCCCGAAGTGCTCGACGGTGCCGTCGATGATCGCTTCGCACGCTGCACGCTCCTTGACGTCGCCGGCGATGAAGTGGGCACGATCCCCGGCGTCGAGTTCGGCGAGAGTCTGCTCGGCCTTCTTCGGGTCGCGGCCGTTGACGACGACGAGCGCTCCCTCGTCGAGGTATCCCTTGGCGATGCCGAGACCGATGCCTCGTGTGCCGCCCGTGATGCAGGCGACCCGTCCGTCCAAAACACCCATGTGAACCCCCTCGTTCGTTCCGGGACGAAACGTACTGCGTCGGGTGCAGCGGGACGGAGTCGGAGTCGCCAGCGCCGTTCAGGAGTCGGTGGGCGCGACCAGTTTGCCGCGCAACGCCATCTTGATCGAGGTGATCGCCTCTTGATGACGCTCGGAGTCGTCGGACACCCCATCGGTGAGTCCGACGAGGAGGATCGCGAGGAACGCGTTCATGAAGGTGCGGTCCGCCGCGGCGATCTCACCGGTCTCGATGCCCGCGTCGACCAGACGGACGAAGAAGACCCGTCGACGTTCGGCATGTCCGGCGAGGGCCTCGGCGATCTCCGGATGGCGACGCATGTCGGTGCGCACCGCGCCGAGGAAGGCGGCGAACGTCGGGTCGGCCTCGTTCAGTTCGTGCGCGACGTCGAGGACCCCCTCGAACTTGGCGAGGAACCCATGTGCCGCGTCGGCCGCCGCGTTGAACCTGCCGTACACCTGGAACTGGACGTCCTCGTGCACCGCGAGATAGAGGTCGAGCTTCGAGCCGAAGTAGTGATAGAGCGCGCCGGAGGTGATGCCGGCTCGGGCGGCGAGGTCGCGGTTGGTGGAACCGTCGTACCCGCCGAGGGCGAACGCGCCGCGGGCGATCTCGAGAATGCGCTGGCGGGTCTCGGTCGAGTCGGTGTCCGGCGGCCGACCCAGTCGACGCGGACTGGTACTGGCAGCCATGGCGTCAGTATGGCCCACGG
>JBGTCW010000360.1:0-5017 GCA_041748635.1 Ilumatobacteraceae bacterium
CCAGATCATCGACTCGAACTCGGCGTGGATCGGTGGAGAGCTCGCCGCCCACGGCATCGACTCGCTCGTACAGGTCAAGGTCGGCGACAACGTCGGGCGGATCGAGGTCCAACTGCGGCGGCTGCTGGAACACGCGGACGCTGTGATCATGTGCGGTGGTCTCGGACCCACGCACGACGATCTCACCCGCAACGCCATCGCGGCCGTGATGGGCGTCGACCTGGTGCTCGATGACGACGTCGCCGAGGTGATCCGCACGATGTTCGCTTCGCGCGGTCGCCGGATGTCGGAGAACAATCTGCGCCAGGCCATGGTCCCGGTCGGTGCATCGATCATTCCCCAGACCCGTGGCACCGCACCCGGCTTGATCTGTCCGGTCACCGTCGATGGCATCGACAAGGTCGTCTACGCGGTGCCTGGCGTGCCGCACGAGATGTACGACATGATGCAGCGGGCGATCCTGCCCGACCTGCGCGGGCGAAGCGGCGAGGACTCGGTGATCCGCAGCCGAGTTCTGCGCACCTGGGGTGAGAGCGAGAGCGGCCTGAACGAGCGGCTCGACCACGTGATCGAACAGCTGGAAGGTCCCGACACCCCGACGCTCGCATTCCTGGCAAGTGGCTGGGAAGGGCTCAAGGTTCGACTCACTGCGAAGAGCCCCACGGGCGACGAGTGCGATCGGCAACTCGATCACTGGGAAGACGTGGTGCGCGCCGAACTCAGCGATCTGGTCTTCGGGACGAACGACGACACGATGGAGTCGGTCGTGCTCGATCTCTGCCGTCGCCGAGGCTTGACGCTGGCGCTCGCCGAGTCGGTGACGGGCGGACTCGTCGGTGCTCGGCTCACCGGGATCGCCGGCGCCAGCGAGGTCTTCCGGGGAGCGATCGTGAGCTATGCCACCGACGTCAAGCGAGAGCTCCTCGGGGTGGGGGAGGGGCTGGTCGTGAGTGAGGCAGCGGCTCGCCAGATGGCCCACGGCGTGAAGGAGCGTTTGGGCGCCGACATCGGGCTGTCGCTCACCGGGGTCGCCGGCCCCGACGAGCAGGACGGCCAACCCGTCGGGACGCTGTACGTCGGTCTCGTGGGGCCGGGTTTCGACGAGGTCCGCCACGTCCGAGTTCCCGGCCAGCGCGACCAGATGCGCCAGTTCTCTGTGATCACCGCACTCGGCTTCCTGCGGACGGAACTGGCTGCCCGCTAGCGTTGAGCGAAAGCCCTCGTAGCTCAGCTGGACAGAGCAAGTCCCTTCTAATGACAAGGTCGCAGGTTCGAATCCTGCCGAGGGCGCGGTAGCTGGACATTCGAGAAGTCTCTTCTCATGACAAGGTCGCAGGTTCGAATCCTGCCGAGGGCGCGGTAGCCTTGAGTACCGCCGCGTCTGGCTTGTGCGACGCGGCCCCACCCCCCGATCAGGCGAGGTTCTGCGTGAAGTTCAAGAAGGGCGAGACCGTCATCTACCCCCAGCACGGCGCATGCGTCGTGCAAGGGACCAAGAAGATGGAGTTCTTCGGCGAGAAGCAGGACTACCTGATCCTGAAGACCGTCATCAACGAGATGACGCTCAAGGTGCCGATCTCGAGCACCGACGACGTGGGTGTCCGCCCGCCGGTGTCCGCCGACGAACTCGAGGATCTGGTGGCCGTTCTGGCGAAGCCGGACCCACGCGTGCCGTCCAACTGGAGCCGTCGGTTCAAGAACCACCAGGAGAAGCTCAAGAGCGGCGACGTCTACCAGGTGGCCGAAGTGGTCCGGAACCTCGCTGCCCGCAACCGTGACGCGTCGCTGTCGGCGGCCGAGCGCACGATGTACGAGCGGGCGCGGGTCAACTTGATCTCCGAGATCTCACCGGCGCTGAAGGTGTCGGCTGAGGACGCCGAGGCCTACCTCGACGACGCCCTCGCCAAGGGCGTGCTGAAGGCCCCCGCCGCGGAGCCCAAGAAGAAGAAGTGATCCACGTACGAGATGTGCCAGGCACATCTCGTACGTCGGTGGTGCCGTGGCAGACTCGGCGACCATGAGCAAGATCGCGTTCCTCGGCCTCGGAGTCATGGGAGCACCCATGGCGCGCCACCTCGCGAAGGCGGGCAATCAGGTCGTCGTGTACAACCGCACCGCAGCCAAGGCGCTCGCCTGGGTGGCCCTCAACGGGAACCAAGCGGCACCGACCCCCGCCGAAGCTGCGGACGGCGCGGAGATCGTGGCGCTGTGTGTGGGCAACGACGATGACGTCCGCGAGGTGATCCTCGGCCCGAATGGCGCACTGGACGCGCTGTCAGCGGGCTCGATCGTGATCGATCACACCACCGCGTCCGCCGGGCTCGCTCGTGAACTGTCCGCCGTGTGCGCCGAGCGAGGCGTCGGTTTCGTCGATGCCCCGGTCTCCGGCGGGCAGGCGGGTGCGGAGAACGGGCAGCTCACCGTCATGTGCGGGTGCGACGACGTCGACGTGTTCGAGCGCGCTTCGACGGCGATCACTGCCTACGCGGCGTCGTGTGTGCGGCTCGGCCCTGCCGGCGCTGGCCAGCTCACGAAAATGGTCAATCAGATCTGTATCGCCGGTCTGCTGCAAGGTCTCGCCGAGGGCGTCAACTTCGCCGCGCTGGCGGGTCTCGACGTCGATCAGGTCGTCGACGTGATCGGCAAGGGCGCCGCACAGAGCTGGCAGATGGACAACCGGGCACGAACCATGGCCGCGAACGAGTTCGAGTTCGGATTTGCCGTCGAGTGGATGCGCAAGGACCTCGGCATCGTGCTCGACGAAGCAGACCGCAACGGCGCTCGGCTCCCAGTGACGGCGCTCGTCGATCAGTTCTACAAGGAGGTCGTGGCGCTGGGCGGCGACCGATGGGACACCAGCAGCCTCATCCGTCTGCTGCGCTGAGCGGTCAGCGCAGCGCCGTCGCCAGGGCGTCGACGATGCGGTCGACCTGGGCGTCGGTGGTGACGAACGGCGGGCAGAACGTCACCGTCTCGGCCCCGATCGCCCGAGTGATCACACCCAGCTCGAGCATCTTGTCGCGCACGGCCATGGCGTTCTGGTCGGGGCGCATGGCGGCACCGAAGATCGCGACCTCGCCACGGAGCTGATCGAACGCCTCGTCGGCTTCGAGAGACCGGAGGCCCGATTCGAGCCGAGCGCCCATCTTGACAACGGCGTCGAGCAGACCCTCGCGCTCGATGATGTCGATGTTGCTCAACGCGGCTGCGCAGGCAGCGGGATGACCGGAGTAGGTGTAGCCGTGGCGCAGGATGAAGTCGGGGTCGGCTTCGAGCGCATCGCGGACCAGCTGGCCGACGATCACGCCGCCGAGCGGCTGGTAGCCGGAGGTCACGCCTTTCGCGAACGTCGTGAGGTCTGGCGTTACGCCGTAGTGCTCGGCCGCGAACCATGTGCCCATCCGACCGAAGCCGGTGATCACCTCGTCGAAGATCAGCAACGCACCGTGCTGATCGCACAGCTTCCGCGCCTCCGCGAGGTACCCGTCGAAGGGTGGGAAGACTCCGGCAGCGCCCTGCACCGGTTCGGTGATGACTGCGGCGATTCGGTCGGCGTGTTCGGCCATGAGCAGCGCCAGCGCCTCGATGTCGTCGCTCGGGACCTGCACGACGTCGGCGAGCAGCTCGCCGTAGCCCTCGCGGTTGAGCGCGATGCCCTGAGCGCTCGTGCCGCCGTAGTTCGTGCCGTGGTAGCCGCGCACCCGAGAGATGATCAGGCGCCGCTCGGGATGGCCGGCCTGCACGTGGGCGAGGCGGGCGAGCTTCATGGCGGAATCGATCGCTTCCGAGCCCGACCCGGCGAAGAAGACCCTGGCGTTCGGCATCGGCGTGAGCGCCACGATGCGCTCGGCGAGGGCGTCCGCGGGCGCGTTCGTGAAGGGATCGAAGCACGAGTACGCCTCGATCGTGGAGATCTGCGCAGCGACTGCTTCGGCGATCTCCCTGCGCCCGTGCCCCACTTGGCAGTACCACAGGCTCGCCATCGCATCGACGAACTCGTTGCCGTCGACGTCCCACACCAGCGAACCCGAACCGCGTGCGATGGTGGTGAACTGCTCGCGCGTGGGCTTGGCGAACGGATGGAGGAAGGCGCCGGGCATGATCGCATTCTGCCAGCCGGCGACGTCGACACCCGGTCCGGTTCGAATGCAGTGTCCGAGCGCCCGGCGCTAGCCTCGGCGGCCATGCGCAAGCCCGATGTCACCATCCCCGACAGCACCCCTCCATCGACCCTCGTGATCGAGGACGAGACCGTCGGCGACGGCGACGAAGCCGTGGCGGGCAAGGACGTCACGGTCCATTACGTGGGCGTGTCGTGGTCGACCGGCGAGCAGTTCGATGCGTCGTGGGACCGGATGGAGCCGTTCCGGTTCGGTCTCGGCCGCCGTCAGGTGATCCAGGGTTGGGACGACGGCGTGCAGGGCATGAAGGTCGGCGGCCGTCGTCGGCTGACGATCCCGCCGGAGATGGGATACGGCGCCGCCGGCGCCGGGGGAGTGATCGGGCCGAACGAGACGCTCGTGTTCGTGGTCGATCTGCTCTCGGTCAGCTGACCCGGCCGTCAACGAGCGGGTCGACCCCGTTGGCCACATCGGCCTCGTGGTCGTGGCTCACGGCACGAAGGAACAGGAAGCCGGCCACGCCGGCCACCGTCGAGGCAGCGAGGATTCCGATCTTGGCCTGGTCGGCAAGCGCCCCGGGATCGAACGCGAGTTCGGTCACGAACAGCGCAACGGTGAATCCGATGCCGCCGAGCATCCCGACGCCGAGGACTTGCAACCACGTGGCGCCAGCTGGCTGCTTGGCCACGCCGAAGCGCACGGCGAGCATCGAGAACACGATGATCCCCAGTGGCTTGCCGACGACGAGGCCGAGGACGATGCCGACCGTCACCGGCTCGGAGAACGAACTGGTCAGATCGTCCCAGCCGACGCGAACACCCGCGTTCGCCAGCGCGAAGATCGGCACGATGACGAACGTCGTCCACGGCAGCAACCGGTGTTCGAGCCGATCGAGT
>JBGTCW010000361.1:0-9359 GCA_041748635.1 Ilumatobacteraceae bacterium
GACGGGCTCGAAGCCATCGCCGACCAGGCGATCCTTCGTGGCACGGGTGCTCGTGGGTTGCGAGCGATCCTCGAGGAGGTCCTGCTCAACACGATGTACGACCTGCCTGGGCGCACCGACATCGGCAAGGTCGTGATCGACGAGTCGACCGTGATCGACAAGGTCAATCCGACCCTGGTGCCGCGCTCGTCAGGCCGGCAGCGCAAAGCTGCGTCCTGAGCGACGCCGCTGGCCCGCCGTAGCCTGAGCGACAGATGACCTACGACGAGGCGCTCGCGTATCTCGACGACCACGCGACCTATGAGAAGACCGGCCGCATCACGTCGCCGTCGACCGACACCATCGCGGCGCTCTGCGCGGCGATGGGCGACCCGCAGCACGCAGCGCCCGTCATCCATCTGACCGGCACGAACGGCAAGGGCTCGACCGCACAGATGATCTCCCGCCTGCTCGTGGCCAGTGGGCTCACGGTCGGCACGTACACCAGTCCGCATCTCGAGCGCGTCAACGAGCGCATCAGCCGCAACATCGAGCCGATCTCCGACGAGGAGTTCGCCGAACAGATCGCTGCGGTCGCCGACCTCGAAGCGATCGTCGGGCGACGGCCCGGATACTTCGAGATCGTCACGGCCGCAGCATTTCGCTGGTTCGCCGATGTCGCTGTCGACGTGATGGTCGTCGAAGTCGGCCTGCTCGGCCGGTGGGATGCGACCAACGTCGTCGACGCGTCGGTGGCGGTCGTCACGAACATCGGCATGGACCACACCGAGTTCGCCGGTCCGACGCTGGAGCACATCGCGCGCGAGAAGTCCGGCATCATCAAGCCGCGCTCGGCCACGGTGGTCGGCGAGACACGGCCCGAGCTGGTGTCGATCTTCGCCGAGGCCGGCGGCGCGAGTCTCCTCGTCGCCGACGACGACTACGAACTCGTCGGCAACCGACTCGCGGTGGGTGGTCGTCTCCTCGACATCCGCACCCCGACCACTATCTACAGCGATGTGTACCTGCCCCTGCACGGCGCACACCAGGGATCGAACGCCGCAACCGCACTGGTGGCCGTCGAGACGTTCTTCGCGGCGCCGCTCGCGGAAGACGTGGTACTCGAAGGGTTCGCCGAGGTCACGATGCCCGGCCGATTCGAAGTGCTCGGTCGACAGCCCGTCACCATCGTCGACGGGGCGCACAACGCGCCTGGCGCCGACACGTGCGCCCAGGTCTTCTTCGAGGACTTCGACCCAGAAGGTCGTCGCATTCTGATCGTCGGCACGCTGCGAGATCCCGAGGAGATCCTCGCTGCGCTCCGAGCCGACGAGTTCGATCTCGTCATGGCCTGCACCGCGCCGTCACCGCGCGGTGTCAAGGCCGCTGACGTCGCTGACGCTGCGCGTCGACTCGGCTGCGACGACGTCATCGTCTTCGACAGTGTGGAAGCCGCCTGTCGACGGGCGATGGAGACCGCTGACGGCGACGACGCAGTCCTGGCCACCGGCAGCCTGTACACCGCCGGTGCCGCCCGCCCGGTCCTCCAGCGCTACGCCAACTGACGCCCCACTCGCCCCGACGCCACCCGACGATCCCGAAAAATGTGCACCGGAGCGCCACCAGCGGCACGATCCGCGCACGTTTCGGAGAGGCCTGGCGGAATGTGCGCAGATCTGACCGCCAGCGAACTTCTCGTGCGCATTTTTCGGGATTGAGGTTGGGCCGGTGTGGTGGGCGATTGATGGGGGGTAGGTTCGGGGGCCATGTCTGATCGCACACTTGTCCTGTTGAAGCCTGATGCCGTCGAGCGCAAGCTCGTCGGTGAGATCGTGTCCCGCCTCGAGGCCAAGAACCTCGACCTCGTCGCGTTGGACATTCGCACGCTCGACGCCGACACGCTCGCGAAGCACTACGAGGAGCACGTCGGCAAGGGCTTCTACAACGACCTCGTCGAGTTCATGAGCCGCGGCCCCGTCGTGGCGATGGTCGTCGAGGGTCCCGAGGACACCTGGGAGGTCGTGCGCATGATGATGGGCGCAACCAATCCGCGCTCGGCTGCGCCGGGCACCATCCGAGGTGACCTCGGCATCCTGTTCACCGAGAACCTGGTGCACGGCAGCGATTCGCTGGCATCGGCCGAGCGCGAGATCGGCATTTTCTTCCCGAATCTGTAACATTGCCGGATACTGGTTCCTGGCACGTTCGGAGTGCCGGCTCCTGGTATCTGACAGCTCGCGAAAGGTGGCCAGCACATGGCCCGCAACAACCCGCTCAGCCTTGGGCGTGACCTCGCCATCGACCTCGGCACCGCCAACACGCTCGTCTACGTCCGTGGCCACGGCGTCGTGCTCGACGAACCATCGGTCGTTGCGATCAACGCCAACGACGGCCGCCCCGTCGCGGTCGGCATGGAAGCCAAGCGCATGATGGGTCGCACGCCCAACCACATCAAGGTGATCCGACCGCTCAAGGACGGCGTGATCGCCGACTTCGAGGTGTGCGAGAAGATGCTGCGCTACTTCATCCAGAAGGTGGCCGGCTCGAAGTGGAGCAAGCCTCGCATGGTGATCTGCGTGCCGTCCGGTATCACCGGCGTCGAACAGCGAGCTGTGCAGGACGCAGCGGAGTACGCCGGCGCACGCAAGCCCGTCCACATCATCGAAGAGCCGATGGCGGCGGCGATCGGCGCCGACATGCCGGTGCACGAACCGAGCGGCAACATGATCGTCGACATCGGTGGCGGCACCACCGAAGTGGCCGTCATCAGCCTCGGCGGCATCGTCACAGCGCAGTCGATCCGTGTCGCCGGTGACGAGCTCGACGAGGCCATCTTGCAGTACGTCAAGAAGGAGTTCTCGCTCGCCATCGGTGACCGCACCGCCGAGGAGATCAAGATCCAGATGGGTTCCGCGTGGCCGCTCGACGAGGAACTCACCGCCGACATCCGTGGCCGCGACCTGATCTCTGGGCTGCCCCGCACGATCCAGATCACGACCGAGCAGGTGCGTGAAGCCGTTGCCGAGCCGATCTCTGCCATCGTTGACGCCGTGAAGACGACCCTCGACAAGACCCCGCCCGAGTTGGCGGCCGACATCATGGAAGACGGCATCACCGTCACCGGCGGCGGCGCGTTGCTCGGCGGCCTCGATCAGCGTCTCGGCCACGAAACCGGGATGCCGATCCGCATCGCCGACGAACCGCTCTACAGCGTCGTCATCGGCTCCGGACGCGCCCTCGAGAACATCGACGCGATGCGCGGCCTGATGTCACTCGGCGGCGAGGACTGACGCTGCGTCGGTCACGACGAACGCAACACGCTTCACGACCATGGCCATCTACTCCGTCGGGCGCAAACGGGTCATCCTCGCGCTGCTGCTCACCACGGTGCTGCTGCTGACGCTCGACTTGCGCGGCAACGCGGTGATCGACGCCGGACGCGAGGGTTTCGTCCGGCTGATGCAACCGGTGGAGTCTGCGACTGGCGTCGTGACCAATCCGATCGAACGGATGTGGAACGGCATCACCGGCTACGACGACCTCGAGCGTGAGAACCTCGCACTGCAGGAGCAGGTCGACCGTCTGATCGGCACGCAGGCAGCTGCTGAAGCTGCGGTGATCGAGGGCAAGGAGCTCCAGGCGCTCTACAGCCTCCCATCGCTGTCCGGCATCGACACCGAGGTGGCTCGCGTGGTCGGCGGTGCGTCGAACAACTTCGATCAGGTGATCGAGATCGACAAGGGCAGCTCGAGCGGGATCGAGGTCGGCATGGCGGTCGTCAACCAGGCGGGCCTCGTCGGCAAGGTCACCAGCGTGACGCGCAGCACCGCTCGCGTGATGCTCGCCACCGACAGCCGCTACTCGGTCGCCGTCAAGGTGACGTCGGCTGCGGCTGCCGACGAGGTGGCCCCGACCAACACCTCGCCGTCCGGCCTCAGCCCGTCGGAACAGGCTGCAGCGGGTACCACCACGACCACGACGGTGCCGTCCCTCCCCGGCGCGATCGTTCCCGGTGTCACCCTGCCCGACGGCTCGCCGGTGCCGGACACCACGCTGCCGGGTGCAGTTGTCGGCGCTGACGGCGAACCGCTCCTCGATCCGATCACCGGGCGACAGCTCACCGCTGAACAGATCGCTGGCCTGAACGAGCTTGCCGCCCAGGAGGCGGCCACCTCCACGACGTCGACGACGTTGCCACCCGCCGACGGATCACCGCTGACGCCCGCGACGTCGACGACCACCACCACGACGGTGGCCGAGATCATCGAGAAGGAGTACGGCGCGCTCGAAGGACGCGGCGGGCTTCGGTTGCCGCAGATCAAGTTCGTCCAGGATTCGCCGTCGCTGTCGGAGCTGATCGCGGGGGACCTGGTCGAGACTGCCGGCGGCTCCGAAAGCCTCGCGCCCACCGGCATCCCGGTCGGGCGGGTCGTCAACCGTGCCAATCGGCCCGGCTCGCGTGGCCCGTTGCTCGACGTCGAGCTGTACGCCGATCTGGGTCGTCTGAACTTCGTGAGAGTGGTGCTCTACAAGCCACTCTCCGAAGTCGATCAGTGAACCGGGATGTTCGCATCGTTCGTGCAGGGCCCGCTGGTGCGGGTGATACCGCTGGGTGTGCTCCTGCTGGCCTTGCAGCGGACGCTCCTCGTCGAGATCCAAGTCGGCGGAGTCGTCGTCCAGATCATGATGGCGATGGCGGCTGCGGCAGGCGTCGCCGGGGGGAGCGAACGAGGCGCCATCGTCGGGTTCGTGTTCGGCGTGATGTTCGACCTGGCCGAGGGAACGCCACTCGGTTCGACGGCGATCGCCATGACGATCGCCGGTGCGGTCGGAGGACTGCTTGCGTTGATCGCGGCTGACCCGCACTGGTGGCTCGAGGCGATCTTCACGGCGCTCGGCACGGCCGCTGGCGTCGCAATGATCCCGGTGACCCGCGCCTTCATCGGCGAGCCGGAACCGTTCTCGAATCGGCTCGGTGTGTACGTTGCGGTGGCCGCCGCTGCCGGTGCCCTCTTGAGCCCGCTGCTGGTGCCGCTCGGGCGATGGTGTCTCAAGATGCGTCGGCCCGAGTGGAAGCAACCGGTCGCCGATCCGGCGTCGTGACGTCGTCGTTGTGACGTCGGTCCGGGTGATCGGTGTCACGTGAATGTTGCCCGACCCGACCGGGCGACCCTGCAACACGTTTGTAACATACGATGCGTCATGTTGATCTGGATTCCGACCGTCGAGTGCACGCGCCGTGGCCGCTGACAAGCGCGCCGCCCGGCTCGGCGTGCTCGCGCTGATCGCCATGCTCCTGTTCGGCCTCGTCGGTGCCCGTATCTGGTTCCTGCAGACCGTCGAGCAGGAGGCGCTGCAGGCCGAGGTCGACACGACCAAGCTGCGTACCGTGCCGTTGCTGCCCGAGCGTGGGCGGATCTTCGACGCCGAGGGCCGCATCCTCGCCGACAACGACCGGGTGCTGACTGTCGGGGTCGACTGGGAAGTGATCCGCAACCGCGCCAACCGCGCCGAGATCTTCCGTCGCCTGTCGGGTTGGGTCGACGTGCCGATCGAGGAGATGGAGCGGCGCTTCGAGAGTCAGGTGTACAGCCCGTTCCTGCCGATGCCGGTGGCCGAGGACATCGACGAGCGGACCGCCATCGCGATCCAAGAGCGCGTCGAGGACCTTCCAGGTGTCACGATCCTCGAGGAGTCACGGCGGGTGTACCCGTATGCGCCGATCGCCAGCCACGTCGTGGGTTACATGGGACGAATCACCGCGGAGTCGAAGGACTTCTACGAGGGCCAGGGCTACTACCTCAACGAACGCGTCGGCCAGTTCGGGATCGAGCTGAGCATGGAGAACGACCTCCACGGCAAGTGGGGCTACGTCACCTACGAGGTCGACAACGCCAGCCGGATCGTCCGAGAGGTCCGCCGGGTACCTCCGATCAACGGCAACGACGTGCAGCTCACGATCGATCTCGATCAGCAGCAATACGCAGAGCAGGCGCTCGAGACGAAGTTACGGGATCGCCAGCAGCAGGTGGCGATCAACCCGCTCGATCCCGAGAAGAACTTCGAGGAACCCGTGTTCCCCGAGTATCCACGACAGGTGCCCTACAAGGCGCCCGCCGGATCGGTGGTGGTGCAGAACTACCAGAACGGTCAGATCATCGCGCTTGCGAGCTATCCGACCTTCGACAATCGCTGGTTCGAGGCAGACCTCAGCGGCGGCACCTTCGAGCGGCTGTTCCCGTCGGTGGACGCCAACGGCGACCCCATCGATCCCGACGAGTCGATCCTCGTCAACCGGGCGATCCAGGGTCGCTACAACCTCGGCTCGACCTTCAAGCCGTTCGTAGCGTTCGCGGCACTCGACACCGGGTTGATGACGGTCGACGACTACTACGTCGACGAAGGCACCTACCGGATGGAGTCCGTCGAGGAGGATCGTTGCAACAGCGGGCTCGTGCGCTGCGTCTATCGCAACGCCACGTGCAGCGGGACGGGACGCCCGTGCGTCTACGGCGCCGTCGATGTCGAGACGGCGCTCGCGGTGTCGTCCGATGCCTTCTTCTACCGCATCGGCGAGCTCATCATGACCCAGAACGACTTGCGCCCGGTCCTGCAGGAGGAATTGCGCAAGTTCGGTTTCGGCTCCGACCCCGGCATCGCTCTTCCCTATGCGTTCGACGGAACGGTGCCCGACGCCGAACTGAAGGCCGAGTACGGTCGTCTCGGAGTGATCAGCGAATCGGAGGCGTCGGGCTACTTCACCGGCGACAACGTCCAGCTCTCGATCGGTCAGGGGTTGCTGTCGGCGTCGCCGCTGCAGGTCGCGGTGGGCTATTCCACGATCGCCAATCGTGGCTACGTGTTGAAGCCCGAGATCATCAAGGCGATCTACCAGCCGGGGGTGCCCGACTCGGCGGTCCAGGGCTTCGTCGATATCACCCAGGGCATTCTCGCCGAGGAGCCGAACGTGTCAGGCGAGTTCATTCGCCAGCTTCCGCTTGCAGCGGAGTCGTGGGATGAGATCCAACGTGGTTTGTCACGCGTGATCACCGGCCCGGGAACGACGAGCGACTTCTACCACTCGACGACCGGTGAGAACCTCTTCTACTACTACCGCGACACGCCAGGTGCGATACCGCTGGCCGGCAAGACCGGGACGGTGCAGGGCGCCGGGAACTATCCCTGGAACGACTCCTCGGCGTTTGCGGCCTACAGCCAGGACCCTTCGAGGCCGTACACGGTCTCTGCCTTCCTGGAGAAGGCCGGGTACGGGTCGCAGGCGGCTGCACCCGTCGTGAAGTGCATGTTCATGCAGATGTCGGGCATCGTCGACGCGGATCCTGTCCGGCTGTCCGATGCACTCGACACGTCGACCGAGGTCGCCGCTCAGCCCCGCGAACTCGCCGACACCCGCTGCTACGACGGTCGCTTCGCCACCGTACGAATCGCCGAGTAGTCGCCGATGGCGACCTCGTTCCTCTCCCGTCGCCCCGACTCCGGCCTCGGCAACATCGGTGCCAGTCCGGCCGATCCCAGCCGCAACGTCGACTGGGTCCTGATGTCGGTGCAGTTCGCGCTGACCATCATCGGGTGCTTCGTCGTCTTCTCGGCATCTCGTACTCGCATCAGCGCAGACCCGTATGCGTTCGCCACCCGTCAGGTGGTCTTCGCGATCATCGCCACCGTCGTGATGTTCATCGTCATGTCGTTCGACTACGAGTTCTGGAAGGACCGAGCGCGGTTTCTGTACGGCCTGACGCTGGTGCTCCTCGCCTTGCTGTTCCTGCTCGGCATCGCCTCCGGCGAGGATCGGATCTCGTTCGACCTCGGGCCGTTCAACTTCCAACCGGCCGAGATGGCGAAGTTCACCACGCTGTTGATGCTGGCGGCCTACCTGGCGGAGGAGCGCAGCGACGAGGTCTCCTACCCTCGGTTCCTCGGTGGGTTGATGATCGTGGGCGCGCCTGCGGTCCTCGTCATCATCCAGCCCGACCTCGGCTCGGCGTCGGTGCTGGTGTCGATGGCGATGGGCGTGCTGCTCGTCGCCGGCGCGAAAGCCCGATACATCGCGTTGATCACCGTGTTGTCCGTGGCAACGGTGCTTGCGGCCTTCGTCGGTCGTCTCGTCAACAGCTATCAGGCGGCGCGTATCCGGGCGTTGCTCAATCCAGCGGCGGCCGACTCCAACGACCTCTATCAGGCGGAGAACGCGATGCGGGCGATCGGCACGGGGGGCATCTGGGGCAAGGGGTGGCTGCAGGGTCCGCTCACCAACGGTCGCGACATCCCGGTGATGTGGGCCGACTTCCCGTTCGCGGCGATCGGCGAGCAGTTCGGGCTGGTCGGGTCATCGGTGGTGCTGGGCCTGATCGTGGTCGCCCTCGTACGCATCTGGCGCATCGCGCATCTCTCACGCGACCTGCTCGGCACCTACGTGTGCGCAGGCGTGTTCACGATGCTGCTGTGGCAGACGTTCCAGAACGTCGCCATGACGGTGCGGATCATGCCGGTCACCGGTCTCCCGTTGCCGTTCATCTCCTACGGCGGATCCGGATTGATCGTGTACTTCGCGATGTTCGGCCTCGTGCAATCGGTGCACATGCGCCGAATGCGCTGACACCCGTCGGCAATTCGTCGTCCATCCCGCGGACCCGGTGTGGAGGGCGTAGAATTGCGCCCACAGTGACCACGGACACACGACCCACCCACGAGCCGACCGCTGCTGGCGTCCGGATCGTCGACGCAGCGATCGCGGCAGGGCGTCGTGCGACATGGTCAACACGTGCGACATGGTCAACATCGGCCGTTGCGGCCATCGTCACCATCGTTGCGCTGGGCTTCTGCTCGAGCGCATGTACCGGATCCGCCGACCGGCGGAGTTCACGACCGGCCCGAACCCACTGCGCCCTGCAGACGGTTCGTGCCAGACCGAGCGCCTGTGTGGCTGCTCGCCCCAGAAGGGATCGTTTCGCCCATGGATCACGCCGACTCAGAACGCTCGACCGACACCGCCAGCAGCGCGTCCGCTGACGCGTCCTCGGCCGGTTCAACGCAGCCTTCCGCCGACACAACGTCAGCGGCCTCGAGTTCGTCCACCGGTGCATCGTCAGGCTCGCGACGGCGTCGTGGTTCGCGTGGCGGACAACGTCGCCGCGGAGCCGGCAGCGGTGACCCGGACAGCGCTGGCGCATCGGACACCGCCGACGCTCCCCACCGCACTGGCGGCTCCGACGACCCCAACGACGTCGAGTTGCCGAAGTCGATGAAGGAGGGCCGTCCGTCGACCGAAGCGGGAGAGCGTGCGCTCGTGCGCAAGCCGAGGATCGGCGACACCATGCCGATCCCCACGGCCCCGCCGCCCGGTCCGGCGTCGGGCAAGC
>JBGTCW010000362.1:0-2723 GCA_041748635.1 Ilumatobacteraceae bacterium
CTGCCGCCACGAGCGCCCCGTCGTTCACCGACGCACGGAACTCGCTCGCTCGGCCACCGCAGACCGTCTCGATCACCGCGGCAACGACGGCGAGGCCGGCGATCACCCCGTCCTGGCGCGCGCCGAACGTGGCGGTGCTGCGATGGTCGGCGTCGATGGTGGCCGTCGAGGTCACGTCGATCCCGCCGAACAGGTCCTCGCTGATGGCGTTGCGCACGATGCCGGCGACTGCATCGGGGTCGAGACCACCGTCGATCAGCGTTCGACGGGTCGGTTCCGACAGCGGGTGGAACTCGAACATGGGCGGCGAGTGTACGGCCAGGCTGTAACGATTGGTGTCAGACACCAATCGTTACATGTCAGGCAGTGATGGTGACGGTGTCACCGGGAGCGACGGTGCCACCGATGACCACCGAGGCGTACCACCGGGCCCAACCGGGACGCTCGGCGTGGTCGATGCGGTTCCAGTTCCGGTCGACGAAACTGCCACCGATCTTGCTGCACGGTGCCGCAGGCGCGCTGGTGCGCAGCGTGACGCCTCCGATCGTGACCGTCAGTCCGCCGCGCATTCTCGTCCACTCGACGCCAGACACCGTGATGTTCTCGCCGATGCCACCGGCAGTGATCGGGTGACCCTCGCGCCGGAGTTCGTCGACGACGTCGCTGCTGTACAGACAGATGGCCTGCCACGGACGGCCGTGGTGCGTGCGGTTCGACTGCACGTCGCCGATCACTCCCGCCGGTCCGATCTCGGCAATGGGGATCGACGACTTCGGCACGCCACCGCCCGACGCCTGCAGCGACTCGATGCGCCCGACGATCGGTTCGAAGCCACCCGTATGCCGGCGGGCTGCCGCCACGTCGTGGAGCCGATGCATCACTTCGTGCACCGCGACCACGGGGTCCACATCGAGCTCGAGCGGCGTCGCCGTGACGTCGTCGACGACAGTTCGATCAGCACCCTCGAGGACGTAACCGAGCAGGTCGTCGGCGTGCGCCAAGGTGCGTTCGAGGTCGCCGGCGCTCCAGCGCCTGCTGTCGAATCCGCAGTCGGTGCAGATCAGTGCGGTCACGGTCGATCCTTCACGGCGATGGTGCCGATCGAGTCGAGCGTGACGTCGAGGTGACGCACCCAGTCTGCGACGGCGTCGGGGTGATCGGATCGGCGGTGACAGCCGCGGCTCTCGGTGCGCGCCGAGGCCGCCGCGACGACGGCCGTGGCGACCGTGAGGATGTTGGTCGCCTCCCAAGTCCGGCGCGAGGGTTCGACGCAAGGTGTGGTGTTCTCGTCGTCGGCGACATCCGCAACGATCACGCGTTTCGCCGAGCGCATGCTCCGAGCGATCGACCCGAGTGCTCCCGCCGCCGACGACAGCGACAGTTCGTCGCGCACGACGCCGACGTGACGCGACATCACGGCTCGGACCTCGCGCAGGCGATTCGGATCGAGCAGCGCGTGGTCGAGCGGGTCGTCGACGTCGATGTCGATCGGCACCCGATCGGGCAGCTCCCAGGCGAGGTCGCGTCCGACCCACGTGCCCGACACGATGGACTCGGTCAGGCTGTTCGAAGCGAGTCGGTTGGCCCCGTGCACACCGGTCGCCGACACCTCGCCGACCGAGTAGAGACCACGCAGCGCCGTCCGACCGTCGAGACCGGCGCGGATCCCACCGCAGGCATAGTGCGCCGCCGGCGCGACCGGGATCCGATCGACCGCGGGGTCGAGGCCGATCTCACGGCACGCCTCGGTGATCGACGGGAACCGTTCTTGGAATCGCTCGCCCATGTGGGTGGCGTCGAGGTAGACGTGGTCGTCGACACCGCCGGGCGCTTCGGCCATCCTCCGGCTGATCGCCGCGGCGACGACATCGCGCGGTGCAAGATCCTCCAACGGGTGCACCCCGGCCATCACGCGTTCGCCGGCGGCGTCGTAGAGGATCGCACCCTCACCGCGCACAGCCTCGGACACGAGCGCCTGCTGGCCGAGCGCATCCGGACCTCGCCACATCACCGTGGGATGGAACTGGACGAACTCCACGTCGGTGACCGGGAGCCCGGCACGCAGCGCCATGGCGAGCCCGTCACCGGTGACGGCCGGCGGGTTCGAGCTCGACGCAAAGACCTGTCCGTAGCCGCCCGATGCGATCACCACGGCGCGCGCCGTGACGATGCCGACCGACGCGAGGATGCCGTGCTCGTCGGTCTTGCCGATCGTGAGCCCGACCACCTGGCGCTCGCCGTCGGCGGCGGTGCCGAACAGCAGATCGAGCGCGAACCCACGACCCATCACCTCGACCCCTGCGCCGATCGCGGATTCGTCGAGTGTGCGTTGCACTTCGGCGCCGGACCGATCGCCACCGGAGTGCACGATGCGATTGTGGCTGTGGCCACCCTCGCGGGTGAGCGCGATGTCGGTGCCGCCCAGTTCGGGGTCGAAGGCCGCGCCCAGCCGCATCAGGTAGCGGATCGACTTGGGTGCCTCGGTGACGAGTTGGCGCACCACGGCCTCATCACACAGGCCGGCTCCGGCGTCGAGGGTGTCGCGGACGTGATCTTCGATCGTGTCGCTCGGGTCGAGCACACCCGCCAATCCGCCTTGCGCCCACTGGGTGGATCCGGCGGAGAGAATGTCCTTGGTCACCACGAGCACGCTGCGCACGGGGCGGACCGCCAACGCCGCCGACAGCCCAGCCGCGCCCGAGCCCAGCACGACCACGTCGACA
>JBGTCW010000363.1:0-1517 GCA_041748635.1 Ilumatobacteraceae bacterium
CCACCGTCCACGACGACGGGTTGCGCGACGTCGCGGCCGACGGTACCGGTGCCGACCAAATCGCCGGCACGCTCCTGCCCCCGGGCGCCGGCATCGCCGGTTTCGTGGCCGCGACCGGCCAGTCGCTCAGCGTGCGCGATCCGGTGTCCGACCCTCGTTTCGCTCGCGCGATCGGGGAACGAACCGGGTACATCCCGAACGCGATCCAATGTGTGGCCGTGCTCGATGCCGAGGGTGACGTTGCTGCGGTGTTGTCGATCCTCGATCGCGGATCGATCGATGGCGCCATCGGCGCGACCGGGATCCTCGAACTCCTCGTCGACCTCGCCGCGGCGCTGATCGCAGCGCCTGAGGTTGGCGGGGACGCGCTCGACGGTCGGCTCGCGGCGCTGGCGCCGAATGATCGGGGCCGCGCCACCGACGTCATCACCGCCGTGCTCGACGCGTTCGGGTCGTGAGCAGAACGGGCAACGACGACGGAGTCCTCGACCTGCCGGCGTGGTCGGAGGTGTTCCACAGCGACGCCCTCGGTGCACGCCCCGAGCTCGACCTCGACCATCCCATCACACGCGACTGGGCCTACGGCGACGGCTCGGGTCGTGGTGTGCGCGTCGCCGTGATCGACTCCGGCGTCGACGGATCGCATCCTCTGGTCGGCGGCGTCGACGAGTACGTCGCGATCGTCGTCGATCCCGACAACGTCGATGCTGTGCAGTTCGACGTCGAACCGCACACCGACCTGTACGGCCACGGCACCGCGTGCGCTGGCGTCATCAGGTCGATCGCCCCAGAGGTCGAGTTGGTCAGCGTGAGGGTGCTCGGCGCGTCGCTGAAGGGTTCGGCGGGGGTGTTCGCTCACGGCGTGCAGTGGTGCATCGACAACGGGATCACCATCGCCAACCTGAGCCTGTCGACGACCAACGAACGCTGGGCAGAGACGTTCCACCGTCTCGTCGATGCCGCCGCGTTCCGGCGGATGCTGGTGGTGTCGGCGATGGCCAATGAACGCAAGCGTTCGATCCCGAGCGAGTTCGCCGGGGTGTTCTCCGTGGCCTGTGGACCGGGAACCGATCGCGAGCAGTTCTGGTGCAACCCGAACGGGCCCGCGGAGTGGGCGGCACCGGGTATGGGCGTCGACGTCGCATGGAACGACCACTCGACGATCACGATCGATGGCAACAGTTTCGCGGCACCCGTGATCGCCGGGCACCTGGCGCGGATCATGGGAGCGCACCCGACGTTGACCACGTGGCAGGCGCGCACGGTGCTGGCGGCGCTCGCCGCCGACCCCGTCGGGTGAGCACCGCTGATCAGTGGATGACGGTGCCGAGCGTGCCGCAGCAGCCCATCGGACGAGGGGTCGGGTGCAGTGAGCGCGATCGGATCGCCGAGTCGGCGAGGAGTTCGGCGGCGCGCTCACGATCGGGTGCCGAGAGCGCTTCCACCTGCGTACGTGACCGTTCGAGTTCGATCGCCGGGTCGCCGGCGAGGAGGTCGAGCCAGTCGGCCGGGCGGTC
>JBGTCW010000364.1:0-4475 GCA_041748635.1 Ilumatobacteraceae bacterium
CTCGCCGCGACCTGCCGGCGACTCGTGATCGTCGAAGCCGTCGACAACCCCTCCAACATCGGCTCGATCATCCGCAATGCCGCCGCGTTCGGCTGGGACGGGCTGATCCTCGACCACACCAGCGCCGACCCGCTGGCGCGACGATCGCTACGCGTCGGCATGGGCACGATCTTCTCGCTGCCCCATGCGCGCACGAGCAATCTGGGTGGCGACCTGCGAGGACTCACCGACGACTTCGAGCTCTACGCCTTGACCCCCGCCATCGACGCCGTCCCGATCGGATCGATCACGCCGAGCGGCCGCATCGGCATCATGATCGGATCGGAGCGCTCAGGGCTGAGTGACGAACTGCTCTCGGTGGCGACGCCGGTACGAATCCCGATGGCCGGCGGCGTCGACTCGCTCAACGCTGCCGCAGCGACAGCGGTCGCGTGTTTCGCACTCGGTCAGGACAAGACGGCTGGCGGCCGGTAGAACGACACACATGACCGCCGTCCTCCTGCTCTCGTGCCCGGATCAGCCCGGCGTCGTGGCCGCGTCTGCCCAGTTCCTCGCCGATCATCGGGGCAACATCGTCCACGCCGAGCAACACGTCGATCCGGCAACCGGTGCCGGCGACGCCATGTTCTTCCAACGCATCGAGTTCGACCTCGACGGGTTCGGTCTCGGACGCGACGACATCGTCACCGCCTTCGCGCCAACCGCCGACCGGCTCGGCATGACGGTCGAGCTCCGCTTCACCGACATCGCCACCCCGACCGCGCTCATGGTGTCCAAGCAGCCGCACTGCCTCTACGACCTCCTCAGCCGTTGGCGCAGCGGTGAACTCCCGATGGATCTGCGCGTCATCGTGTCGAACCACCCCGACCACGCCGACATCGCCGCGCACATGGGGGTGCCGTATCTGCACTTCCCGGTCACGCCCGACACCAAGGCCGACCAGGAGGATCGCATCCTGGCCGCGCTCGACGAGCACGGCGTCGAGCTGATCGTGATGGCGCGCTACATGCAGATCCTCAGCGATCGCTTCGTGGGCGCCCACCCGAGTCGGATCATCAACATCCATCACTCCTTCCTGCCGGCGTTCGTCGGTGCCAATCCCTACCGCCAGGCGTACGACCGCGGCGTGAAGTTGATCGGCGCCACCGCCCACTACGCGACCGCCGAGCTCGACGAGGGCCCGATCATCGAACAGGACACGGTGCACGTCACCCACCGAGATGATGTCGCGCGCCTCACGTCTCGCGGTCGCGACCTCGAGACGATCGTGCTCGCCCGCGCCGTGCGGGCCCACCTCGAGCACCGAGTGATCGTCCACGGCCACAAGACCGTCGTGTTCTCGTGACCACCCCGTTCCCATACCGAAATTCGGAGCGGCCATTGCGCCAGGCGGAACCTCGGCTCCGAATTTCGGGAAGGGATGTCGGAAATCGAGATGAGAGTTGGCGGGTTCAGGTCGCGGGATCGGCGGTGGAGCGGCGCGCTCGACGTGAGCGGGGGGCGCTTCCGCTCGGTTCCCAGGTGAAGCAGCGCATCGCCACGACCAGCCCGGCCACACCCCAGAGCGCGATGTACGCCAGGCTCGGCCAGTCGAACGCAGGCGGATCGACGAACGGGGTGAAGCAGTCCTGGAACGCCTCCGCGAAGTGCTTGAGCGGGAAGAAGTTGCCGAGTGTGGTGATCCATGCCGGTGCGCCGTCGACCTGGATGAAGATGTTCGACACGAACGCCATCGGCAGGATGATCGCGTTGGCAGCCGCCGAGGCCGAGCTCGCCGACTTCACCAGGGCGGCGAGGGCCATACCGAGTGCCGCGAACGAGCCGACTCCGATGCCGAACGTCACGACGGCGGCCGGCATCTTGGCCGCATCGATCTCGAGGTCGTACACGACCACGCCGAGCGTGAGCATCAGGACCACACCGACGGCAGCGATGATCACGGCGGAGATGATGAACCCTGCGAGATAGATGCCCGTCGGAAGTGGCGTGCCGCGCCACCGCTTGAGCACGCCTTCGTCGCGTCGGATCGGGACCATGTTCGCCAGGTTCGTGAAGGTGGCCGACACCGCAGTGAACGCGGCGAGGCCGCCGGTGTAGAACTGTTGCGCCGACAGTTGCCGGCCGTCGTCGGTCTCGAAGGTGTTGTCGCCGAACAGCGCGTTGAACAACACCAGCATCACGAGTGGCAGGCCGATGGTGAAGAACACCGCGACCGGGATCCGGACGAACGTGACGAGCTGGTACCGGGTCTGGGTGATCAACAGCCGGGTCGTCGACGGGAACGTCCTCATGGCTCGGACTCCCCCGTCGGTTCGTCGGCGGTGCTGCGGTCGGTCAGCGCCAGGTAGACGTCCTCGAGCGATACTCGGCGCACCGACAGCGATTCGAGCTCGATCCCAGCCTCCACCGCCCACCCGGTGATGCGATGCACGGCCGAGGTCGGCCGTTCGACACTCGCCTCGACGAGACGCCCGGAGAGACGGATGTCGACGCCCAACAGCTCACCGAAGGTCGCGGCTGCCGCATCGGGATGCACCGCATCGGGCAGCAGGAAGCTCACCACGGTGGCGCTGGCCTGGTCGATCAGCTCGCCCGGCGAGCCCTCGGCGACGAGGCGGCCGCGTGACAACACGCCGACCCGATCGGCGAGATGCTCGGCCTCGTCGAGGTAGTGAGTGGTCAGCAGCACGGTCGTGCCGTCGGCGCCGAGCGCTTCGATCAGATCCCACGATCGTCGGCGGGCTGACGGATCGAACCCGGTCGTCGGCTCGTCGAGGAACAGCAGCTCGGGACGGCCGACGATGCCGAGCGCCAGGTCGACCCGGCGTCGCTGCCCACCCGACAGCGATCCGACGCGAGCGTCGACCTTCTCGTCGAGGCCGACGAGGCCGACGACCTCGTCGAGCGGTCGCGGGTCGCGGTAGCAGCCGCCGTACAGCTCGATCACCTCACGAACGCTGAACTCGGCCTCGACCCCGGACGACTGCAACACGATGCCGATGCGGTCGCGGAACTCGCGACCAGCCCGCGCCGGGTCGACGCCCAAGACCTCGACGGACCCTGACGTCGCGGCCCGATGCCCCTCGAGGATCTCGACGGCGGTCGACTTGCCGGCACCGTTCTCGCCCAGGAGCGCATACACCTCGCCGGCACCGATCGTGAACGTCAGCCCGTCGAGGGCGCGCACCGCCCCGTAGTGCTTGTGGAGATCTCGAACGTCGACGACGGCCATACGACGGCGAACCTATCGGCGCTGCGGCGCTGCGATCGCCCTCACGTCGCGGAGCGCGGCGATGAGATGGGCAGACCTGTGTCGTTGCGAAGGTGCTCGGCCGCCGGCACGAAATAGGCCATCAGCTCGTCGGCGACGTCAGCAGTGACGGCACGGTCGGCGCACACCTGCTCGACGGCTGCCGACATGTGCACCAGCCAGCGATCCCGCTCGAGCGGGCCGACGTGGAACGGGAAGTGACGCATGCGCAGGCGAGGATGTCCGCGCTCGTCGGAGTACGTCGTCGGGCCACCCCAATACTGAGCAAGGAACAACGTGAGGCGGTGGCGGGCGCCGGTGAGGTCGGGCCGCTCGGGATACAGCGGCAGGAGCACCTCATCGGCCGCAACGCCCACGTAGAAGGCGTCGACGAGCGCTTCGAAGAACGGCAGTCCGCCGACCCGGAAAAACAATGTGGGCGCCGTGTCGTGCACGGCGCCCACACTAGGGGGACTTCTCCGGCGACGAAGGGGGGGTGTCGCCTCCGGAGATCTGTTGACCGAAGAAGTTCGATCGACGCTCAGGCGTCGGCGAACATCGCTTCGGCGTCGAACTTGCGGTACTCGACGAGTTCCTCGGTGTTGAGGACGAATGGGGTTGCGCCGTCGCATGGATCGAGCACGAGTGCATCGTCGGTCGCCAGCAGGACGAGCACGGTGATCACGTCGTCGCCCGACTTGATCTCGATCACGTCACCGGTGTTCAGCTTTTCCATCAACATCGTCGTCATGTCTGTTCCTCTGGTCAGGAGCCCTCGTTCTGGCCGCTCTGTGCGGTGATCTTGCCGGGCGCGTTCAAGACATCGGTAAGAACCACCGGCGCCTTGAGGAATTCCCGACATTGGCGTGCCAGGCGTCACGACACCCCGTGCGAGCCGGATCGCTCATCCATCCAGCTCGTAATGGGCGACCAGGCCAGCTTCGACCGTGCGATCGAGGACGTGGCCGCGTCGGACCTTCGGCGCGGCCTTGACGGTGCGCTTGTCGTAGGGAACGACGAATTTGCCGTTGTCGCTCAGGTAACCGGCTGCGACGGGCACGTAGTGCGCAGATCGCAGAAGGCCGAGTTCGACCACGGCCCAGACCGGTTGGCCGTCGACATCGTAGACGAGGTCGTCGATGGTGCCGATGTGGCGCTGTTCAGGATCGATGACGTCCGAGCCGCGGTAGTGGATGGGTCCCTGTTCTGACGTGGACATGATGTA
>JBGTCW010000365.1:0-4406 GCA_041748635.1 Ilumatobacteraceae bacterium
CGATGGTCGGCGTTGTGGGTGTGGACGTCGATCACGTTCTTGTACACGTCGCGGTTCGGGATGATGACCAGTTCGCCGTCGAAGGTGATGAGCTTCGTCTCGCGGATCGTGATGCCCTGCACCGTGCCGGAACGATCCATCACCGTGATCTGGTCGCCCGATCGGAACGGTTGACGGAAGAGCAGCAGGATGCCCGACAGCGTGTTCTCCAGAATGTCCTGGAACGCGAATCCGACGGCGACCGAAAAGAAACCGAGACCAGCGAGCAAGTCGACCGGTTTCACCGACGGGAACGTGACGGCCATCGCGATCAAGATCACCAGGAACACGAAGACCCACGACGCCATCTTGCTCATCACAGTGGCGAAGCTCGCCGTTTGTGTCGCCGAGAAACGACGGTGGAGCGCCCAACGTAAACCCCGAGCGAGTATCCACCCGATGAAGATGATCACCACGGCGACCCCGATGCGCGGCAACGCGTCGACCGTCTGCAGCCAGAGCGTGTTCGCCGACTCGGAGATCTCCTCGGACGGAGGCTGCGTGGCCGAGATCGTGGCAACGAGCGTCGTCATGACGCGGCTGGTACCCGCTGCGATGCCGACACAACCCTCGGTGATGACTGCTGTCACCGGATCAGGCGTTTCGTTATCGCCCGAAATGGGGAACACTCTGTGGCGTGCCCCGATCTGACGACGCGCCCTCGACTCCTCGCACCTGGGTGGGAGCGCCGTCTCCACTGGGGGCCAATTACGACGGTTCCGGCACCAATTTCTCGATTTTCTCGAGTGTCGCGGACGGCGTCGAACTCTGCTTGCTGGGCGATGCCGATGGTTCGAACAGCGGACCCGGCAACCTGACGGAACACGGCGACATCGACGAGCGACGCATCGCGCTGACCGAGGTCGACGGCCACTGCTGGCACGCCTACCTCCCCGATGTTCGTCCAGGGCAGCGCTACGGCTTTCGCGTGCACGGCCCGTGGGAGCCCGCCAAGGGCCTGTGGTGCAATCCGTCGAAGTTGCTCCTCGATCCGTACGCGAAGTCGATCGCCGGCGACGTCGACTGGTCGGAAGCCTGCTTCGGCTACGACTTCGCCGACCCCGACAAACCCAACACCGACGACAGCGCTCCCCACGTTCCCAAGGCGGTCGTGGGCGACCGCTACTTCCAGTGGGGCAACGATCGCCCGCCCGACGTCCCGTTGCACGAGACGATCATCTACGAGACCCATGTCCGCGGATTGACGATGCAGCACCCCGACGTTCCACCTCCGCTGCGCGGCACGTACTCGGGTCTGGCGCACCCGGCGATCGTCGAGCACCTCAAGCGACTCGGCATCACCGCCGTCGAGCTCATGCCCGTGCACCAGTTCGTGCACGACCACCACCTGGTCGAGCGCGGGCTGCGCAACTATTGGGGCTACAACTCGATCGCGTATCTCGCGCCGCACAACGGCTACACGTCGTCGATTGCGCTCGGCCAGGTCCAGGAGTTCAAGACGATGGTCAAGTCGCTGCATGCGGCGGGCATCGAGGTGATCCTCGACGTGGTCTACAACCACACCGCCGAAGGCAACCACCTCGGACCGATGCTGTCGATGCGCGGGATCGACAACCACGCGTACTACCGAACGATGGAGGACGACCCGCGCTACTACCTCGACTTCACCGGCACCGGCAACAGCCTCAACATGCGCCACCCGCACGTGCTGCAGCTCATCATGGACAGCCTGCGGTACTGGGTCACCGAGATGCACGTCGACGGGTTCCGGTTCGATCTGGCGTCCACGCTGGCGCGCGAGCTCTACGACGTCGACCGGCTGTCGGCGTTCTTCGACCTCGTGCAGCAGGACCCGGTGGTGTCGCAGGTCAAGCTCATCGCGGAGCCGTGGGACATCGGCGAGGGTGGCTATCAGGTCGGCAACTTCCCGCCGCAGTGGTCGGAATGGAACGGCCGCTACCGCGACACGATCCGTGACTTCTGGCGCGGTGAACCGTCGACGCTGGCCGAGTTCGGCTACCGGTTCACCGGCAGCTCCGATCTCTACGAGGCCGACACACGACGCCCGACGGCATCGATCAACTTCGTAACCGCCCACGACGGCTTCCCGCTCTCGGATCTCGTCTCGTACAACGACAAGCACAACGAGGCCAACGGAGAGGATGGCAACGACGGCGAGTCGCACAACCGGTCATGGAACCACGGGGCCGAGGGCCCGACCGACGACCCCGGCATCGAGGCGCTGCGCGCCCGGCAGCGGCGCAACCTGGTGACCACGATGATGCTGTCGCAAGGGGTGCCGATGCTGCTCGGCGGCGACGAGCTGGGACGCTCGCAGGGCGGCAACAACAACGCCTACTGCCAGGACAACGAGATCTCGTGGTACGACTGGACCGACGTCGACACCGAGTTCGCGAAGTGGTGCCAACGGGTGGTTGCGTTCCGTCGTGCGCACCCGGTGTTCCGCCGACGCCGGTGGTTCCAGGGCCGCAAGATCCGCGGCATCGAGGATCTCGCTTGGCTCCGACCGGACGGCGAGGAGATGACCGACGACGACTGGGACGCCGGATTCGCTCGATCGGTGGCCGTATTCGTGAACGGTGCGACGATTCCGACCACCGACGCGTACGGTGAACGGATCGTCGACGACACGTTCCTGGTGATCTTCAACGCCTCCGATCAACCGATCGAGTGGCGCATCCCCGGTCCTGTCTGGAGCCGGCGCTGGACGGTCGATCTCGACACAGCCGACCCGCGACGCGGGCTCTCCCGCACGATCAACAAGCGCCCCGACGATCTCCTGGAGGTGCGCGAACACTCGATGGTCGTGCTCCGATCGGTGAGACCACCGAGCCACCACCCCGTCCACCAACGAACGCCCGACACCGCCGAGGAGGCGACCTGAATCGATGGCCCAGCAACCCACCACCTCACGCTTCACGAACCCATCCCCCGCTCGTCCGAGTTCGCTCCCCGACCGTCGCCCGTCGCGCGCCGTGGTCGAGCCGGTTCGTCCGGTGGTCGACGGCGGGGCCTTCGCGGCCAAAGCAGCTCTCGGCGAGCCGATCGTCGTGCTCGCCGACGTCTTCACCGACGGCCACGACGTCGTCGCAGCTGCGCTGAGATGGCGACAGGCGCCACCGTCAAGCGGCGAGGAGAACCCCTGGCGCGAGACGGCCATGGCAAGCGCCGGCAACGACCGCTTCCACGCGATGATCACGCCGGACGAACTCGGACGCCTCGAATACGACGTGGTCGGGTGGATCGACCATCTCGAGACGTGGCGACGCGACACGGTCAAGAAGCTCGACGCAGGACTCGACATCTCCTCGGAACTGCTCGCCGGCTCACGCCTGGTCGATGCCACGCTCGACGCCACGACGCTCGATACCGACGATCGCGCCCGTCTGTCGGAGCTGCGCAGTGCCCTTGCCCGTGGCGAGTCGACCGCGACGTCCGCCACGCTGCGCGACGCCACCTGGGCCGAGGTGTTCTGGCGTTGCTCGCCGCGTGCACCCGAGGCGCATCTGAGTCGGCCGCTTCCCGTCGACGTCGATCCGCTGCATGCCAGCTTTGCCGGCTGGTACGAGTTCTTCCCACGTTCGTCCGTCGGTGACGACGCTGAAGGGAGCGGTGGCTCCGACGACGCACCGCGCACCGTGCTCGACTCGATCGACCGACTCGATCACATCACGTCCATGGGATTCGACGTCGTCTACCTCCCGCCCATCCACCCGATCGGCATCACCAACCGCAAGGGCCGCAACAACGCGACGACCGCCACTCCCGACGACGTCGGCAGCCCATGGGCCATCGGCTCGTCCGCGGGCGGGCACACCGCGGTCTCGCCGGAGCTCGGCACGGTCGACGACGTCGCCACGTTCGCCGCAGCATGCTCCGAGCGCAACATGCACCTCGCACTCGACATCGCGTTCCAGTGCTCACCCGACCATCCGTGGGTGAGCGATCATCCCGAGTGGTTCGCCAAGCGTCCCGACGGCAGCATCCAGTACGCCGAGAACCCGCCGAAGAAGTACGAGGACATCTACCCGCTCGACTTCGAGTCCGATGACTGGCAGGGGCTGTGGAACGCCCTCGCTGACGTGTTCCGATTCTGGATCGGCCACGGCGTGACGGTGTTCCGCGTCGACAACCCCCACACGAAGGCGTTCGCGTTCTGGGAGTGGGCGATCGCGACCCTCCGACTGGAGCACCCCGAGACGGTGTTCCTCGCCGAGTCGTTCACGCGCCCTCGGGTGATGGAACGCCTCGCCAAGATCGGCTTCAACCAGAACTACACGTACTTCGCGTGGCGTCAGTCGCAGTGGGAACTCGAGGAGTACTTCACCGACCTCGCCACGCGCACGGTCGACTACTTCCGGCCCAATGCCTGGCCGAACACGCCG
>JBGTCW010000366.1:0-3704 GCA_041748635.1 Ilumatobacteraceae bacterium
TGGCATAGATATCGGGCTCGAAGATGCGCATCATGTAGGAGACCTCCCCGGTCGATTGCTTGATCAGCACTCGCAATCAAACGCGAGACAAACAACCGACCGAGGGATGGTCACCAATCAATCCGCGCGGCCTCCTGGCACCGCGCAACCGGTAACGCCGGTGCCTGGCACCGCACGACCGGTACGGTGGCGGGGTGCCCGATGAGCACTCCGACATCGTTCGGGCGACGGAGCGTGATCTCGACTCGGTCGTTCGCACGCTCGTGCTCTCGCACGTGGACTACGCCTGGGAACGCTGGGCGCTTCCCGACGACCATCGGCGCCACACGTTGCTCGAGGAGCTGTACTCCAGCTTCGTCGACCACGTTGCGTTCCCGTACGGCGAGGTCTGGCGCGACGGCACGGATCGCAGCGCTGCGATCTGGCTGCCGCCCGACGTGGACGCCCGCGTCCCACCCGAGGTGAACGATCGGATCGAGACGATCAATCGCACCGCGTTCGGTGAGCGCCACGACGTGGTCGCGGCTGCGTCGTCCGCCGCAGCTCGACGCCACCCGCCTGGACATCACTGGTACCTCGCCACGATGGGGACCCGCCCGGACCATCAGCGATGCGGGCTCGGCACCGCTGTGCTCACACCGATGCTGGCCCGACTCGACGCCAGCGGTGCGACGGCCGTACTCGAGACGAGCGACCCCGGCAACGTGCACTTCTACACATCGCTCGGCTTCGCCACGATCGATCGCCTTGCACCACCGGGCGGAGCGCCCGACACCTGGGTGATGCTCCGATCGGCGAGGATGTCGCCGTGAGTTCGCCCGACACTGCACCGCCGCCTGATCCAGGCGAGCCCGGCGATCGTGTCGTTCGACTGGTCGGGGTGTATGACGCGGACAGCACGGTCTGGGGCGAGGTGAGTTACTGGGTCGGCGCTCGCCTCGGACGCCGACACTGCTCGCTCTGCGAGATCACGCACGGGTCGATTCGACAGCGCCCCGAGTGGACGGCGTGCCAGGATCGCCTGCCCGCCGAGTTCGCCACGTACCACCGCAACGACCAGCCCAACGGCGTCCGCGATGCGGCCAACGGTCAGGCTCCAGTGGTCGTCGCCGAGACGGATGCTGGCCGCTTCGTCGTGGTGCTCACGCCCGACGACCTCGAGGCGTGCGAGGGGTCGATCGATCGACTGACCAGAGCGATCGAGCACGGCCTCGACCGCCTGGGCCTCACGACCTGATCGGCGTCGGCGTCAACGGCCGGTCCGGGCTGGCAGCTGTGTCCGTCAGGGGCCGAGGAGGACAGCTGGGATGACGGCAATGCCGTCCGGTCGGCGGTAGGCACTCTTGCCGGTGGTGATCACCACCGCGTCGAGGAGATCTGGCCCGAGCCGGTCCCGTAGCCAGACGAGATGTCGGACGTCGTGGTCGGTCACGATCGGCGAGAGCTTCACCTCGGCGGCAATGGATCGACCGTCCCGGCGCTCGACGATCAGGTCGACCTCGTGGTCACCTCTGTGCGTTCGGAAGTGAGCAACGCGTGCCTCGGATCGCTGGGCATACACGCGAAGGCTGAGGGTGATCAACGACTCGAACAGGGCGCCGAGGAACGCTCCGTCACGGAACGTGTGCTCGTCGCCATCACCACTCAGCAGTGCCTCGGCGTCGAGGCCGAGGAGAGCAACTGCTAGTGCCGGATCCGCCAGGTGGTGCTTCGGTGATGCGGCCAACTCCTTCAGGTGTGCGTTCGTCGGCAGCCATCCCGGTAGCGGGTCCAGGATGAACAGACGCTCGAGTGCATCACGGTATGCCACGAGCGTCGTGCGTGACGGCTGCTCGCGAACCCCTGGGCTCGCCGCAGCGGCGATCTTGTTGTAGGAGGTCGTCGTGGCGGTCGCTGCGCCGTACGCGTTCATCCAACGCTTCAGAGCGGAGGGATTGCGGATCTTCGAACCGAGCTCCGCGATATCGCGATCGACGACGCGCTCCAAGTAGCTGACGAGCTGCGCACGACGAACCCGCGGAGGCAAACCTCGAATGCCAGGGAACCCAGAACCCACGATCTCCGCTGTGTAGGTCCCGAGGTCAACTGACGTGTCGCCGCTGATCGCCGGACGCTGACCGACGAGGAGTTCGGCCAGACTCACCGTCGACTGGTACCCACGTTCGGACAGTGCGAGCGGTCGCATCCTCACCCGAAGGATTCGACCGGCGCCCGAGTGCCGTCCCAGGTCAGCTGGCGAGGCAGAACCGGTCAGGAGGAACTGACCCGGTGACGCGCCGCCATCAACAGCGCGCCGAACGAGATCCCACGTGAACGGAAGGTGCTGCCACTCGTCCAGCAGAATGCGCCGCCCGTCCACGAGACGATCCGGATCGGCCTCGATAAGGCCTCGTACCGTTGGCGACTCCAGGCGGAATTCGGCATCGACCCGCTCGGCGGCAGTGGCGCTCTTGCCGACACCTTTGGCCCCCTCGAGCGACAATGCGGCCACTCCGGACAAGAGCTCGTCGAGTTCGGCATCGACCACCCGTCGCTGGTAGCTCGCTGCCCTCAACGACTCAGCCATCACGGCACACTAGCCCATTGAACACATTCGGGTTTCGTTACTGAACAATCTCGGGCAGATCTACTGCACAATTTCGGGCGTTCGAATCGGACATTCTCGGGATGCGGAGCCAGGCGTCAACGTCAGGCAACGTCGGCGAGGAACACGACCTGATCGGCGTCCGGCTGGTCGCGTCAGGACGGCGTCGATGGCCAGGTGCCGGCCCGGTAGACCTGCCAAGCGCCGGTTGCGCCGAGCGCCCAGACCACCAGCACGGGTTGGAAGAAGAGGCGGACGAATCGTTTGGTGTCGGTGTCGAGCCCGAACGCGTCGACACCCTCGGTCCACTGCGCGACGTTGCCGGGGAAGATGACGACGAAGAACGCGGCGACGACGGTGCCGACGATCACCCGGTGGCGGGGCAGCCCGATGAGCGCCGCGCCGAGCGCGATCTCGACGATGCCGGAGGCGACCACGACGAGGTCCTCGTCGATCGGAAACCATTCCGGGACCTGCGCGCGGAACTCGCTGCGTTGAGTGGTGAGGTGACCGATCCCGGCGCCGATCAACGCTCCGCCGAGGAGCCAGCGCAACACCGTGCGCACTCCGATGCCATCGCTCGATCGTCCGGTGTCGGTCACGGTGCGATGGTACGACCGCCGGGCGACCGAGCGGGCTGCCGCTACAGCCGCACGTACCGGTCGAGGATGTTGGCGGTCACCTTCGCCACCGCCGGGTCGGCGGCGAGGCCGAAGACCCAGTCGGTCGTTCCGACCACCACGACCTCGCCGCCACCATCCGGGTACGGCGTGTTGACCATCATCACCGAGTTGCCGTAGCGGCAGCGGGCGAGGGTGTCGTCGGTGACCTCGCCGAACATCCGTGACGCGATGAACTCGATGTCGCCCTGGTCGCTGAGCGCCGAGATCGACGCCGGATACTCGCCGACACCGATGTTGCTCGATGGCGTGAGCGCCACGATCTCGGCGGAGCCCTGCGCGCCGTCGATCGGTCGGGCGACGGGGAGCTGGTACTCGTCGAAGTCGATCGGGCGGCCGACGGTCTCGTAGCCGACGACACCATCGGCCGCACCGAGCAGGTCGCCGTAGCGGAGGTCGGTGCCCTCGAACAGCCAGTGGTCGTGGCGGTACACGGTGAA
>JBGTCW010000367.1:0-1864 GCA_041748635.1 Ilumatobacteraceae bacterium
GCCGCGAACGTTCGGACGCAACCAGGTCCACCTCTCGCAGGTGGTCGGTTGGTGTCGGAGCGACCGCCCGCTCGTCGAGATCGTCCCGGCCGCACCCGGCGACACCGACCGGCGCATCGCCGACCTCGTCGCCGAGCGCATTCCGGACGGCGCCACCATCCAGACCGGGATCGGAGCGATCCCGAACGCGATCATGGCCTCGTTGAGCGGGCATCGCGATCTCGGAGTCCACACCGAACTCGTCTCCGACGGCATCGTCGACCTCATGGAGACGGGGGTCGTCAACGGTGTCCGCAAGCGGTTGAACCGCACCAAGGCGGTCGGTACGTTCGCCCTCGGCACCCGCCGACTCCACGAGTTCCTCCACGAGAATACGGCCATCGAGCTGCACGCTGTGCGATACGTCAACGACCCGCGCATCATCGCCAACGAACGGAACTTCGTGTCGGTCAATGCCACGCTGACCGTCGACTTCCTCGGCCAGTGCGCGTCCGAGACGATCGGCGGCCACTACTACTCGTCGTCGGGCGGTCAGAACGACTTTGCTCGAGGTGCCCTGTACTCCGAGGGTGGTCAGGGCTTCGTGGTCTTGCGCTCGACCACCTCGCAGGGCGTCTCACGGATCGTCGCGCAGCTCGCCGCGGGCGACGTGGTCACGACACCGAAGAACACCGTCGACAAGATCGTGACCGAATGGGGCGTCGCCGAGCTACGCGGGCGCTCGATCCGCGAACGCACGAGCGCCCTGATCGCAGTTGCCCATCCCGACCACCGTGACGTGCTGACCGCGCAGGCCCGATCGCTCAACTATCTCTGACGGGTCGCGACCAGGCGAACACCATCGCGCCACCGACGACGGCGGCCATCACGAGCCCGACGACCTGCCAGTGATCGGTCAGGAAGACCGTGGCCTGCACTTGGCGTTCGAGTGCCCAGTCGGTGATCGGGTCGCCCAGCTCGCGGATGTCGACCCAGTAGAAGTACCAGAGCAGGTAGGCACCTGAGAGCACGACGAAGACCGCTGCCACCCGATCGACGTACTGCAAGCTGCCACGAAGGAACTTCAGCAAGCTGATGTTGGCCGACGCCAGCGCGATGGTGAGCGCGCTGACCAGCAACGCCATGCCCGCACCGTACGCCAGCATGTTGCCCACGCCGGTGGCGACGCCATCGCGTTCGCTCGCACTGAACACTGTGGCGATGAACAACCCGATGGTGCATCCGATCGACGCAACCGCATACGCAATCCCGTAGACGAACATGGCGCCGACGGTCTGGCGTGGCCCCTCGCCGCCAGCGTCGAGACGAGGCGTCATGAACGGCAATTTGTAGCCGAACAGCATGGCGACGCCGAGCACGAGCAGGGCGACCCCGATCACCCCGGTGGCGTACTTGGCGTTCTCGTTGATCCAGCTCGTGAACCGCCACGACACCAGTCCGGCGACGAGGAACACCGACAGGAAGCCGGTGGACACCGCGGCGCTGACGATCACCGCTCGGCGCATCGTGGCGCGTTGAGAGCCCGGCGCCGTGCCCTGGAGCCCGAGGAAGTACATCAAGTACGTCGGCAGGAGGATGAACCCGCACGGGTTCACGGCGGCGACCATGCCGCGAATGAAGGACAGGCTCACGCAGCGCCCTCGTCGGCGGCGAGGAGGGCGGCGAGCTTCACCCGCAGTTCGTCGGCGTCGAGCGGTCCGGTCTGCTCGACGATGACACCGTGAGAGGTCACGAACAGCGTGATCGGCATCGCCGTTGCTCCGATCGCGTCGGTGAACTCGGCGAACTCGTCACGGAACTGGTCGTACTCGACGCCGCGTTCGCCGGCGAAGCGTTCCATCACCGCGACCGAGTCGAGGGTGTT
>JBGTCW010000368.1:0-4050 GCA_041748635.1 Ilumatobacteraceae bacterium
ACCGGCGGCGCCGTGTGCGACCGCGTCGTCCCTGCCGTCGCCACTGATCTCGGTGTCGGGCAGGGGCGACCCGACCGCAGCCCGCGCTGACCCGCGCTCGGTTCGACAACGTGCGCTTCGACTCGGACGCGGCCCTCGGGCGACCAGTACGGTCCTGGCATGAGCGACTGGCACTTTCTCGTCGACCGCAACGACCTCCGCACGACGCGCACGGTGAACTTCACTCCTGCCACCCTCGACGAGGGTGAGGTTCGGCTGCGCATCGATGCCTTCGGCTTCACCGCCAACAACGTCACCTACGCGGCCGCTGGCGACGCGATCGGCTATTGGAACTTCTTCCCAGCGCCCGATGGGAACGACGACGTGCACTGGGGTCGCGTGCCGGTCTGGGGTTTCGCCGATGTGGTCGAATCTCGATGCGACGGCCTCAGCGAGGGCGAGCGCTTGTTCGGCTACCTGCCGATGTCGACCGAGCTGGTGATCCTGCCCACCCACGTGTCGAAGGGGTCGCTGACCGACGGCGCTGCGCACCGCGCCGCGCTGCCAGCGGTCTACAACAACTACGAGCGATGCTCCACCGCGCCAGGCCATCGCGTCGACCTCGAAGCCGAGCAGATGGTGTATCGCCCGCTGTTCTTCACGTCGTTCCTGATCGACGACTTCCTCGCGGACAACGAGTTCTTCGGTGCCTCCACGGTGGTGCTCGCCAGCGCGTCGAGCAAGACGGCCTTCGGGACGGCGCACCTGCTGGCCCGACGCGGCGCCGTCACGGTGGTCGGTCTCACGTCACCGGGCAACGTTGCGTTCGTCGAGGGGCTCGGTTGCTACGACCAGGTCGTGACCTACGACGACGTCGCCTCGCTCCCGCCCGGACCAGTCGCGTTCGTCGACATGAGCGGCAACGCCACAGTGGTACGAGCCGTCCACGAACGCTATGGCGACGACCTCACGCATTCGATGATCGTCGGCATCACGCACTGGGAGGACCGGCTGGGGAGCGTCGAGCCGATGCCGGGCCCGACACAGACGATGTTCTTCGCCCCGAGCCAGATCGAGAAGCGCCGCGAGCAGTGGGGTCCCGGGGTGATCGAGACGAAGCTCGGGGAGGCCTGGGGCCCGTTCGTCGAGCAGGTGACCGGTTGGATCGACATCGAGCACGGCACCGGCCCTGACGCAATCGGTGACGTCTATGCGCAGATGGTGGAGAACCGAACCCGCCCCGACACCGCCCACGTGCTGCATCCGTAGCGAGCCGTCCCGTCTTTTCGGCGCTACGCGAGGCTCCAGCGCTGACGGGCGGCGACCACCGTCGGGAGTCCGACATCGCCTGTCGAGGCGATCTCCGGCCGATAGGTCTCGCCGATCAGCGCCGACAGCGTCGATCCGGTCGACAGCGACAGCGCCTCGAAGTCGTACCCACCTTCCAGCACCACCACCGTGCGACGCTCGGGCACCAGTTGCTGCAGGCGGGTCGCCATGTCGGCGTAGTCGGCCGACGTCAACTCGAGACCGGCGAGCGGGTCGTTGCGGTGAGCGTCGAAGCCTGCCGAGATGAACAGCCACTCGGGCGCGAACCGTTGGATCACCGGAGCGATGACCTCGTCGATCGCCCGGCGGTACACATCGCCGCGCGTTCCCGCCGGGAACGGCAGATTCAGGTTCGACATCGGCGCACCCGGCCCGCCGGTCTCGTCGGCGCGACCGCTGCCCGGATAGAGCGGGTACTCGTGCATCGACACGTAGAGCACGTTCGGATCGTCGTAGAAGATGTCCTGGGTGCCGTTGCCGTGATGTACGTCCCAGTCGACGACGGCGACGCGGTGGCCGTCGGCCGAGAGCTTCGCCGCAGCCACGGCGACGTTGTTGACCAGACAGAAGCCCATCGCACGGTCGGCGACGGCGTGGTGACCGGGCGGCCGACCGGCAGCGAACGCCACATCGCACGTACCCGCTTCGAGAGCGTCGACGGCATCGAGCACGGCGCCCGCAGCGCGCAAGGCCGTGGTCCACGAACCGCTCGCCGCGTAGGTGTCGGGGTCGAGGTCGCCACCTCCACGGTCGCAGAACCGCTCGAGCTGGTCGACGTAGACCGGCGAGTGGACTCGCTGCAGTTCCGCGATGGTCGCCAGGCGAGGTTCACGGAACTCCACCGCGTCGAGCAGGCCGGCCTGCGCGATCCCGGCGAGCGACGCATCGAGGCGTCCCGGACGTTCGGGATGCCAGTCGGGCGTGGTGTGCCGGTCGAGTTCGGCGCTCGCGAAGACGGTGATGGGCACTGCCACCCCTCCACCCTACGAGGGCGAAGTCTCCACACGACACGCGTCACAGCGGTCACCACGGTCCGCCCGGGGTGCCATGCTGGTCGGGTGAGGCCGGTGCGGTGAACAGCGAGACGCGAGATGAGTCGCCGTGGGCGTCGACCGTCGTGCTCGGCAACGGCGACACCGTGTTCATCCGCCCGCTCACGCCCGACGACCGCCCTGCCCTCGCCGCGTTCCACGAGCGGCAGTCACCCGACAGCATCTACCGACGGTTCTTCTCCCCCAAGCCGACGCTAAACGACCGTGAACTGCTGCACTTCACGAGTGTCGACATGGTCGACCGCGCCGCGCTCGCCGTCGAATCACACGACGGGTTGATCGCGTGGGCCAGCTACGAACGGTGGCCGGGCCGCAACGAGGCCGAAGCAGCGTTCATGGTCGACGATGCCCACCACGGTGCCGGCATCGCCACGTTGCTGCTCGAGCACCTCGCCGTGATCGCCCGATCGAACGGGATCGAACGGTTCACCGCCGAGGTCCTCGGCGACAACCGGGCGATGCTCGCCGTGTTCGCCAAGGCCGGGTGGCCGTTGCAGCGCCGGTTCGACTCGGGTGTCGTCGACCTCGATTGGGAGCTCGCTGACACCGATCAGTTCCTCGACAGCGTTGAACAGCGCGAGCAGCGCGCCGATTCTCGTGCGGTCGCCCGGATCCTCGTTCCCCGCGCCATCGCCGTCATCGGCGCTTCGGAGCGGCCGGGATCGGTCGGCGACGCCCTCTGGCGCCACGTCGCCGGCAGCGTCGACGTCCCGATGTACGCGGTCAACCCGAGACACGACCAGGTCCACGGCCACCACTGCTGCCGCACCATCGACGCACTGCCCGACGAGGTGTCACTCGCCATCGTGGCGGTGCCGGCTCGCGACCTGGCGACGACGATCGACGGGTGCATCGCCAAGCGGATGCGAGGCGCGGTGATCATCACGTCGGTCGACGGAACCGACATCGACATCGTCGCCCTGGTCACGCACGCGCGGCGCAACGGGCTGCGCATCATCGGCCCGTCGAGCATGGGGATCGCGTCGCCCTTGCCCGAGGCGCGTCTGCAGGCAGCGCTCGTCGACGTGACGCTGCCGGCCGGCGGGGTGGCGATCTCGATGCAGTCGGGATCGCTCGGCGGGTCGTTGCTGCGCAAGGCCAGCGACGTCAGCCTCGGTGTCTCGTGGTTTGTCTCGCTCGGCGACAAGAGCGACATCTCCGGCAACGATCTCCTGCAGTTCTGGGAGCAGGACGACAACACGACCGTCATCGCGATGTACACCGAGTCGTTCGGTAATCCCCGCAAGTTCGCGCGCATTGCCCGCCGCGTCTCGCGCACCAAGCCGGTCGTCGCGGTGCGAACCGGCGCCGCCGCGACCGGCGAGATGGGAGGCGCGCTCTTCCAGCAGGCCGGTTTGATCGAGGTGCCGACGGTGCCCGCCTTGCTCGAGACCGTTCGGGTGATGGCGACCCAACCCGTGCTCGACGGACCGAACGTCGCGGTGATCACGAACTCGCGAAGCCCGGGCGTTCTCGCCAAGGCGGCGCTCGATACTGCCGGTCTCGTGCCGGTCGACGGACCGATCGTGCTCCACTGGAGTGCGAATGCCGGCGACTACCCGGACGCCATCATGGCAGCGCTCGCCGACGACGCCGTCGACGGCATCATGGTCATCTACGCGCCCGCAGTCGCCGAGGACGTCGACGCCGCCGCACGCGACATCGACGCTGCTGCCGACGGCGCACGCAA
>JBGTCW010000369.1:0-1978 GCA_041748635.1 Ilumatobacteraceae bacterium
GAGCACGCGGCCGCCGGCGACACAACCGCTGGCGTCGACGCCGGCATCGAAGCGCAGCGTCGTCGTGCCGTCGACGCCGAGCGTGCCGCTCACCGTCTCGTCGGTGATCGTCGCACCGGGCACCGGCGAGTCGGGATACCCAGCCGCGGCGGCGACAACTGTCAACGCGGCCTGAGCGCGCACCACGAGCGGAAGTTGGTCGAGCGCTCCCTGCGTTGCGAGCAGTGCCAATTCGGCGATGTCGGTCTCGACGAGCGGGAGGACCGCCTGGGCCTCGGGGTCGCCGAGCCGGACGTTGTACTCGATCAGGCGTGGGCCGTCGTCGGTGAGCATCAGCCCGGCGAAGATCACCCCGACGTACGGCGTGCCAGCGGCGGCGAAGTGATCGAGGACCGGCTGGGCGAACTCGGCGAGCAGGTCCTCCGCATCGTAGGGAACCGGAGCGGGCGCGTAGGCGCCCATGCCGCCGGTGTTCGGACCGGTGTCACCTTCACCGAGACGCTTGTGGTCCTGCGCGATCGGGAGCGCAACCGCCCGAACTCCGTCGCAGAGCGCGAGCAACGAGCACTCGGGTCCGCGCAATCTCTCCTCGAGCAGGAACGGCCCGTCGGCGGCACGAATGGCCTGGATCGTGGCGGCCTCGCCGTCGGGCACCACCACCCCCTTTCCCGCAGCGAGTCCGTCGAGTTTCACGACCACCGGGCGATCGAGGTCGCGCCACCACGCGATCGCTGCGTCGGCGTCGTCGAACGCTGCGAACCGTGGGCCGGGCACCCCGAGCGACGTCGCGAGTTCGCGCGCGTACGTCTTCGACGATTCGAGACGGGCGAGTTGCGCCGTCGGGCCGAAGCACGGGATGCCGCGACGGGCGCACTCGTCGGCGACGCCGGCCACCAGAGCGGCTTCGGGTCCGGGGAACACGAGGTCGGTGTCGTCCGCGGACACGACACCCAGGTCGGGTGCGAGGCGCACATCATGGCCGTGATGGCGACACGCCCACGCGATCGCCTGCTCGCGCCCGCCGCCCCCGATCACCAGGACCCGCATCAGGCGAGTCCTCCCGGACCCGACCCCAGAGGACCGTTTCCATCGAGCGACCGGAGTTGGACCTCTGGGGTCGGGTCCGGGAGGACCATCAGGCGAGGACGCCTTCGAAGGCGAGCTTGGCCTGGGCGTCGCCGACGTGGATCGGGTACCGACCGGTGAAGCAGCCATTGCAGTAGCCGTCGTCGTCGCCGCTCTCGCGTTCGGCCACGGCCAGCATCATCCCGTCGAGCGACAAGAACGCGAGGCTGTCGGCGCCGATGTGCCCGCGCATCTCCTCGATCGTCATGCGGGCGGCGATCAGGTCGCCGTCGTGGCCCATGTCGACGCCGAAGTGGCAGGCGTGGGTGATCGGTGGGCACGTGATGCGCACGTGTACCTCGGTGGCGCCGGCGTCACGCACCAACTTCACCAGCGGCCCGGCGGTGGTACCCCGTACGAGCGAGTCGTCGATCATGACGACGCGCTTGCCGGCGAGGTTCTCGCCGAGCGCGTTGAACTTGAGCGCAACGCCCCGATCCCGGATGTCCTGAGTCGGCTCGATGAAGGTGCGCCCGATGTACCGGTTCTTGATGAGTCCGTCGTTGAACGGGATGCCGCTCTCGTTCGAGTAGCCGATGGCCGCGGGGATCGAGGAGTCGGGCACCGGGATGACGACATCGGCGTCGGCAGGTGCCTCCTGGGCCAGTCGGAGACCGAGCCGCTGGCGGACGTGATGCACGTTGTGGCCGTCCCACACCGAGTCGGGACGCGAGAAGTAGACGAACTCGAACGTGCACCGCGCGCTGCGGGGCTGCGGTGCCAACACCTGCGAGCGATGCAGTTCGGCGCCGCGCAGCGTGACCATCTCGCCGGGCAGGACCTCGTCGATGTCGACGCAGCCGAGTGTCGACAACGCGCACGTCTCCGAGGCGACCGCGTGGCCGCCGTGGGG
>JBGTCW010000370.1:0-1768 GCA_041748635.1 Ilumatobacteraceae bacterium
GCGAGCAGGCAGGCGAGCGGGTCGGTGGCGACGACGGCGATTCCGCCCAGGTCGTGCACGCCGGCGATGACGTCCGACCAGTCGCGGACCGCTCCCGACGACGTCGGCAGGCTGAACAGCGCCCCGAACATGCCGTCGCCGGAGTTGATCTCGTCGACGTCGCCGATGACGAGGTCGATCCCGACGGGTTCGGCCCTGGTGCGCAGCACGGCGATCGTCTGCGGGTGCGTGTCGTGATGCACGAAGAATCGGTTCGACGACGACGTCGACTGCCGGCGTGCCATCGTCATCGCCTCGGCCGCCGCCGTGGCCTCGTCGAGCAGCGACGCGTTGGTCACGTCGAGACCGGTGAGTTCGGCAATCAACGTTTGGAAGTTGAGCAGCGCTTCGAGCCGCCCCTGGCTGATCTCGGGCTGGTATGGGGTGTACGCGGTGTACCACGCCGGGTTCTCGAGCACGTTGCGGGCAATCACCGGGGGAGTGACGGTGCCCGTGTACCCCATGCCGATCAGGCTCGTGACCCGTCGGTTGCGACCGGCGATCGCCCGAAGTCGGTCGATCGCGACCACCTCTGGGACGCCGCCTGGGAGCGCGAGGGGAGCGACGGCGCGGATCGAGTCCGGCATCGTCTGCGCCAGGAGTTCGTCGACCGACGTGACCCCGATGGTGTCCAGCATTGCTGCGACATCGTCGCCGGACGGTCCGATGTGCCGCCGTACGAACTCATCGGGCTCGACCAGTTCATCGAGTCGAGTCGACGGGCGCACGGGCGCACGACGTGGGGGAGTGGTGGTGTCTGACACGGGAACGCCTCCTGCGGTGGATCGGACATTCCCCGGCTGTCATCGATACCTGAGAGTTTTCGCCTGATCGAGACCAGGCTTTCCCCGTCGGTGGCCGACCGGTGTCATCGCGAGTCACGTGACTCGACACCAGCCGACACTTTCCAGCGTGCCTCACCCGGGCGGTCCGTGGGCCTGAGAGATTCCGGGGTGGTTGCTCCTTCGGCGCCGTCACCCTGCGGCGACGACTCTCCCGCTCGGGTGGAACGGCGATTCAGTTGTGACCGCAGCGTATCGGGCTCAGGCCCGCGGTTCGGTGATGTGGCAGGCGTCGATCGCCTTCACCATCGGATACGGGTTCACCGCGGCGCCTCCACCCGGATGCACCTCGAAATGCAGATGCGGAGTCGCCGAGTTGCCCGTGCTCCCGACGGTGCCCACGACCTGACCGGCGGTGACCTTCGTGCCGACGGCGATCCCCTCGGCGAACGTGTCCATGTGGAGATAGGTGAAGTACGTGCCGTTGTCCTGCGCGATCCGAAGCCCGTTCCCGGCGAGCGCCCCAGGGAAGTCGGTGTAGATCTTCGAGATCGTGCCCGACACGACGGCATACAGCAGCTTGCCCCTGGCCGCGATGATGTCGAGACCCTCGTGCAGACGGCCACCGCCGCGCGGTGCCATCCAGGTGTCGCCGAACCAGCACTTGCCTTGCACCGGGAACACGTCCAGCGAGACGCCCGCCGTTGACGGGGGAGCGGGTGCCGGTGCCGCAGCAGTGCCGAGCCGGTCTGCGGTCGCTTGGTCGATCTTGCCGGTGGCCGGCAGTCCTTCACGACGCTGGAACGCCAGGATCGCTCCCGAGGTCGCGGCGCCGAACACGCCATCTGCACCGCCGGCGAAACTGATCCCGGCAGCGAGCAGCGACTTCTGGAGCGCGGTGACGCGCTCGCCGCGCTCGCCGAACACGGCGAAGCCAGCTGGCTTGC
>JBGTCW010000371.1:0-4694 GCA_041748635.1 Ilumatobacteraceae bacterium
CACAGCGAAGCCGAGCCCCGCCGAGCAAGCCGAGATTCGACACCACCTCCTCGACCTCGTCGCGCCGACCGACGAGTTCACGGTCGCCGAGTTCCGCCACGCCTATGCCGGAGCGATCGACGACATCGGTTCGCGCGGGCATCGGGCGGTGCTCGTCGGCGGCACCGGGCTCTACCACCGCGTCGTCATCGACGACTTCGACCTTCCCGGTCAGTGGCCGGACGTTCGCCGTCAGCTGGAATCAGACGGCGACACCGCGGCGCTGTACGAACGTCTGCACGCTCTCGATCCGGTAGCCGCAGCGAAGATGGAGCCGACCAACCGTCGGCGCATCGTCCGGGCGCTCGAGGTGGCCATCGGCAGCGGTCGACCGTTCAGCTCGTTCGGTCCAGGAGTCGACGACTATCCGCCGTCCGACGTGGCCCAGATCGGTCTGCGCTGGCCACGCGAGGTGATCGCCGCACGCATCGCCGAACGGGTTCACCGCATGGTCGGTGACGGCCTGATCGACGAAGTGCGGTTGCTCGCCGACGCCGGATTGTCGAAGACCGCAGCGCAGGCGTTGGGCTACAAGGAAATCCTGGAGGTGCTGCACGGGCGCATCGGCGAGGATGAGGTGATCGACAGGATCATCACCCGCACCCGCCAGTTCGCCGTTCGCCAGGAGCGATGGTTCCGCCGCGATCCACGCGTACGCTGGACCGACATCGAGCACGACGCCGTTGCCGAGGCGGTGCCTGCCGTGATCGACGCCTTCACCGCATGACCACACTGACCCTCACCAAGCACCACGGCCTGGGAAATGACTTTCTCGTCGCGTTCCACCCCGAGGTCGACGATCTCCCGGCAGTGGCGAGACAGGTCTGCGACCGACGTCGCGGCCTCGGCGCCGACGGTCTGCTCGTCGTGACGACTGCCGAGGGCTACACCGCCAGGATGACGCTGTTCAATGCCGACGGGTCGCGCGCCGAGATGAGTGGCAATGGCATCCGGTGCCTCGCGCAGGCGATCGCCCGCCGCACGGGCGACCTCGACGATCAACTCATCCTCACCGATGTCGGCGAACGCCTCGTGGTCCTCGAGGGCACCGACGATCCGGCGACGGTCACCGCCCGCGTGGAGATGGGTGACGTGGCAACGATGGGCGAGCCGGTTGGCTGGGCGGATCTGGAATGTCATCCCGATCGTCCCGTCGCTCACCTCAGCCTCGGAAACCCGCACAGCGTGGTCGGCGTCGACGAGGTCGGAGCGGTCGATCTTGCGCTGCTCGGCAGCAAGGTGCCGCAGGTCAATCTCGAGATCGTCGAGCCCGGTCCGGAGGCGAACGCCATCACGATGCGCGTGCACGAGCGTGGCGCCGGGATCACCGAGGCCTGCGGCACGGGCGCCTGCGCGGCTGCGTACGCGGCGCGGTCGTGGGGGTTGGTGGCGCGTGGTGACGGCGACGTCGTCGTGCACATGGACGGCGGGACGGCGACGGTGAGCTTCGCTGCTGACCATCCTGCGCGTGCAGTGCTCTCGGGCCCGGCCACCTTCATCGGGACGATCGATGTCGAGGTCAGGTCGGATCTCGGAGCGTCCGTCACGTGAGCAACACGCCGTACAACGAGGCGCTGGCCGCCACGCTGATCGACCGCACGATTCGGGAGAAGATCGTGCTCGTTGCAGTGGCCGATCCGCGCGAGGCCGACGAGGCGATCGACGCGAGCCTCGACGAGCTGGCCCTGCTCGTCGACACCGCCGGCGCTGACGTGGTCGAACGCATGGTGCAGCGGCGCGACAGCCCCGACCACACCTGGTACATCGGCAAAGGCAAGGCCGAGGAGCTCAAGGAGCTCTGCCTCGCTGTCGACGCCGACACCGTGGTGTTCGACAACGAGTTGTCGCCGGGCCAGCAGTTCAACCTCGAAAAGCTGCTCGGACGAACGGCGCTCGACCGCACCGCGGTGATCCTCGACATCTTCGGCCAGAACGCCCACACGCTCGAAGGCAAGGCCCAAGTCGAGCTGGCACTGCTTCGCTACCGACTCCCACGGCTCCGTCGCGGCGCCGATGCGCGACTGTCGCAGCAGCGAGGTGGCGTCGGCGCACGCTTCGGCGGTGGCGAGACGAAGATCGAAGTCGACCGCCGCCGGATCATGCGGCGCATCAACAAACTCGAGCGCGACCTCGACGCACTCGCCGACACCCGTGAGTTGCAACGCAAGGGGCGAAGCCGCAGCGGACTCGCTTCGGTGGCGATCGTCGGCTACACCAACGCAGGCAAGTCGTCGCTGCTCAATCATCTCACCGATGCCGGTGTGCTGGCCGAGGATCGCCTGTTCGCCACGCTCGACCCCACGACGCGGCGTCTCGCCCTGCCTGGCGGCGAGCCGGTGCTGCTCTCCGACACCGTCGGCTTCATCAACCGACTGCCGCACGGGCTCGTCGAGTCGTTCAAGGGAACCCTCGAAGTCGCGGCACGCGCCAATTACCTCGTCCACGTCGTGGACTCGAGCGCGGCCGACCCGGAAAGTCAGATCGACGCCGTCCGCACCGTGCTCGCCGAGATCGACGCCACCGCCGTATCGGAGCTGCTGGTGTTCAACAAGGCCGATCTCGCTCCCGGTGAAGCCAAGCAACTGGTCGACGACCACCCCGGCTCGGTGGCCGTCTCGGCGAGGACGGGCGAAGGCATCGAGGTGTTCCTGCGCACGCTGGCCGACCGGCTCCGGGCGCTGTCCGTCGTGCACGAACTGGTGGTGCCGTACGACCGAGGTGATGTGCTGGCCGCAGTCCATCGCGAGGGGGAGGTCGTCTCGGTGGCGGATGGCGCGGATTCCTGGACGATCCGAGCGCGCCTGTCCGACGCGTCCGCGGGACGGCTCTCGGAGTTCGCCAGTGGACCGCCCACATGAGCGGGTTCGTCCCGCCCCCGTACCCGTATGACCGCCTCGATCGGCTCGTGCCGATCACCGAGGCGCATCCGGGCGGGACCGTCGACCTCTCGATCGGCACGCCAGCCGACCCGCCGCCCGCACACGTCGTCGAGGCGCTCTCGTCGAGCGGGGCCGAACGTTCCTACCCGCCGAGCATCGGCACCCTGGCATTCCGACAGGCGGCGCGTCGTTGGATGCAACGCCGGTTCGACGTCGAAGTTCCCGACGCAGGCATCGGCGCAACAATCGGCTCGAAGGAATTCGTCGCCACCCTGCCGCAGTGGATGCAGCTGCGGACACCCACACGCGACACCGTGCTGTATCCGGCCATCTCGTATCCCAGTTACGAAATGGGGGCGATCCTCGCCGGCTGTCGACCCGTGCCGGTCGGAGCGCTGCCCGACGGAACGATGGATCTCGACTCGATCGAACCCGCCGACTCCGAGCGCGCGCTCCTGCTGTGGGTCAACAGCCCGGGAAATCCGACCGGACGGCTCGACGACCTCGACGCAGCGGCGGCCTGGGGTCGTGCTCACGGCGTTCCGGTGTTCTCCGACGAGTGCTACGTCGAGTTCACGTGGTCGGGCCGCGGTCGCACGATCCTCGAATCGGGCACCGACGGTGTCGTAGCGGTCCACTCGCTGTCGAAACGCTCGAACCTGGCCGGCGTTCGTGTCGGCTTCTACGCCGGCGACGCAGGACTGGTCTCCTACCTGCAGGAGGTCCGCAAGCACGTCGGCATGATGGTGCCGGGTCCGGCCCAGGCCGCCGCGATCGCCGCACTCGACGACGATGCCCACGTCGAGGTCCAGCGCGAGCGGTATCTGAGCCGCCTGTCGGTGTTGGCCGGGGTGCTGTCGGACTGGTCCGGCCAGCCGGTCGAGATGCCCGATGGTGCCTTCTACCTGTGGATTCCGGTCGACGACGGGTGGGACTTCACCGAACGTCTGGCCCGCGACGGCGGGGCGCTCGTGAGCCCCGGCGAGTTCTACGGACCTGACGGCGCCGCGTTCGTACGCGTCGCTGTGGTCCAGCCCGACGACCGAATCCAGTTGGTCGCCGAACGACTGTCGGCGGCGGCGCGATGACCGAGCGCACGGGGCGACGAGGGTGGATGCTGGCGGTCGGTGTCGTGCTGCTCGTCGGGTTGCTCGGCGTGTCGGTTGCGTTGATGCTGGCTGCCGGCGATCGCCGCTCCGACAACGTCGCTGGGTTCGCTCGGGCACCGGTCGGATGCGACACGACACTCGACTTCGACGCGACCGGCACTTTCGTGCTCTACGTCGAGACGAGCGGTGAATTCGACCAACTTGCCGGTGAGTGCGATGCACGATCACGTTACGACCGCGACGCCGACGACCGTGTCGAACCAGGGCTCGTGTTGCTCGACCCGACCGGCAACGAGCTCGATCTCGACGCGGCCGTTGCCGACTCCTATGACGTCGACGGGTTCGTCGGCTCGTCGTGGCGCACGGTAGAGGTTCAAAGTCCCGGCGATCATGTGCTCACGGTGGCGCCCGTCGACGGCGAACCGTTCGCCGTTGCTGTCGGCCGGTCGGTGGACGACGGGGTGGCGCTGCTTCGTTGGGGGGCGATCGCCGCAGCCATCGCCGGACTGCTGCTCGGCGGAGCGTTCCTCGGGCTCGGCAGTCGTCGCCCACCGGAGCCAGCTCCATCGGCCGCGCCATGGATGCCCGACGGAGCGCAGTGGCCGTCGAGTCCGCCCGGCTTTCCGGCTCCGCCACCCACGACCGGAGCAACGAGCCCAGCGGGATC
>JBGTCW010000372.1:0-2321 GCA_041748635.1 Ilumatobacteraceae bacterium
GCCGCAGCATCTGGCGCCGGTGCGTCGTCCTCCGCTCGTCTCCACGTCGCGCAGCCGGGCGACACGCTCTGGTCGATCGCCGGGCAGTATCGCGGTGACGTGAGCCAGGCCCGATTCGTCGACGCACTCATCGGTGCGAACAACGGAACGGGCATCCAAGTCGGCCAGGCGGTCCGTCTGCCCTGATCCCCCCAGTCGCGCGCTGCCGCCGAGCCGTCCTGCCGGGGCTCGGCGGCGGCCGCGGAGTACTCTTTCGGCGTGTTCTGTCCCTCCTGTCGTGCCGATGACACCAAAGTTGTCGACTCCCGTGTCGCCGAAGAAGGCAGTGCGATACGTCGCCGACGCGAGTGCCTGGCCTGTGCCCACCGGTTCACGACGTTCGAACGTGTCGATCACGTGCCGCTCACGGTGGTGAAGTCACACAGTGGCCTCGAGCCGTTCGATCGCAAGAAGCTGATCGGCGGTTTGCGCGCCGCCACGAAGGGTCGAGCGGTGACCGACGATCGGCTCGACGAGATCGCCACGATGGTCGAGGACTCGATGCGTCTGCTCGGCTCGACGGTGACGAGCGCTGCGATCGGTGTCGCCGTGCTCGACCAGCTCCGCACGGTCGACGAGGTCGCCTACCTGCGCTTTGCGAGTGTGTACAAGGACTTCGACGCCGCAGCCGACTTCCATCGTGAACTCGCGCTGCTCGAGAAGTCAGTCACGACGGCGTAGCCAGCGGGTGTAGACGAACGCCTCGTCGTCGATCGCGAGCTGTCGAACCTCGAACCGATGGACATGGGCCGGGCCGCCGCTCGACACTCGCGGACCGGGTCCTCCGAACGTGGCGGCAGAGGTCGTGATGTTCATCTCGTCGATCAGATCGGCGTCCATGAAGGCGCCGTTCAGCGCCGCGCCGCCCTCGACCTGAACGAAGTCGGCGCCGCCGACCAGCTCGGAGACGAGTCCGAGGGCCGCCGCGAGATCGATCTCGTCGTCGCCGGCTCGGACCACGTCGACCCCGGTGGGCGCGCTCGATGCACCCGTTCGGGTGGTGATCACGAAGCCAGCACCCGATCGGAACAGCTCGCTCGTGAAGTCCAGTTCTCCGTTTCGAGTGACCACGCCGATGCGTTGGTCCGGCTTGCTCGGCGCGCCGTAGCCTTCTTCGCGAACAGTGCCGGCGCCGACGACGATCGCATCCGCAACGCGACGCAAGCGGGTGAGGACGGCGATGTCGGTCGGGCTCGACAGCCCAGCCGACGTACCGTCGACCGCGATCGATCCGTCGATCGATGCCACCATGCAGAGGCCGACCCACGGGCCGCCGCTGCGTGAGCCGAGTGGACCCGCGTACGCATCGTCGACGGACATGTCGGTGGCAGGCTCGGGGAGCAGTCGGCGCATCGGACCATCATGCACGCGGCGACCGTGTGGAGCGGTGTCGCCGGGGCGAGGACCTCGAGTGGGCCGCAAGCGGGTCGGCGCTGATTGACGATGCGGCTGTCCGCATCTGCGACGATGCAACCATGCCATCCAACGACGCTGCTCGGACCGCCCTTCGCACCTGCCCGTTGTGTGAGGCGAGCTGCGGACTCGAGATCACGCTGCGGCCCGACGGCAACGGGGGCGAGGAGGTCCAGCGGATCCGCGGTGACCGTCTCGACGTCTTCTCGAAGGGATACATCTGTCCGAAGGGCTCGACGCTCAAGCAACTGCACGAGGATCCCGACCGCTTGCGGATGCCGATGATCAAGCGCAACGGCGAGCACGTCAGCGTCAGCTGGAACGAAGCGTGGGAGGCGGTGGCCGACGGCCTCGGCCGGGTGATCGAGCGCAGCGGGCGACCGTCGCTCGCTGCGTATGTCGGCAATCCGACTGCTCACAGCCTGTCGGCGATGCTGTTCTCGCGCGTGCTGCTGACGGGGCTGGGAACCCGACACCGCTTCAGTGCGTCGACGGTCGATCAGATGCCTCGCCACGTCGCGTCCGGCCACGTGTTCGGTTCGCCGGTCGCCATCTCGGTCCCAGACCTCGACCGGACCGATCACCTCCTGATCCTCGGTGCCAACCCCTATGCCTCCAACGGCAGCGTCTGCACGGCGCCCGACTTCCCGGGGCGCATCGAGGCGATCCAGGCCCGAGGTGGCAAGGTCGTGGTCGTCGACCCTCGCCTGTCGCGCACTGCCGAGCAGGCCGACCAGTGGATCTCGATCCGTCCCGGCACCGATGCCTTCCTGCTCGCAGCGATCGCCAACACGATGTTCGCCGACGGCACAGCCGATCCGGGCGAGCACATCGCGCCGCACCTGGCCGGGCTCGCCGAGGTCGAAGCG
>JBGTCW010000373.1:0-2898 GCA_041748635.1 Ilumatobacteraceae bacterium
ATGGCGACGGCGATCGGTGTGCTCGACGCAGTTCGCGACTCGGGGCAGGTGTCGCCCGAGCAGTTCACGCAGGTCTTCGGATCGATCTCGTTCTTCGTCAACGCCGGCATCCGCTTCGTCGAGGAGGTCTGCAAGCTCCGAGCGATGACCGACATGTGGGAGCAGATCGGTCGCGAGCGCTACGGCGTCACCGACGACAAGGCGCTCCGCTTCCGCTACGGCGTACAGGTCAACTCGCTCGGGCTCACCGAAGCGCAGCCGGAGAACAACGTCCAGCGCATCGTGTTGGAGATGCTCGCCGTCACGCTGTCGAAGCGCGCGCGGGCGCGTTCGGTGCAGCTTCCGGCGTGGAACGAGGCGCTCGGGCTTCCCCGACCGTGGGATCAACAATGGTCGCTGCGCATGCAGCAGGTGCTCGCCTTCGAAACCGACCTGTTGGAGTACGAGGACATCTTCGACGGCTCCACGGTGATCGAGGGTCGTACCGCCGAGCTGCGAGCGACGGCACAGGCCGAACTCGACGACGTGCTTGCGATGGGCGGCGCGTTCGAGGCCGTCGAGACGCTCAAGTCGCGACTGGTCACCTCGATGGCCGCACGGACCCGCCGGATCGAATCGGGCGAGCAGGTCGTGGTCGGCGTGAACGACTTCGTCGAGGCCGCCGAGTCGCCCCTCGGTGGGGAGGGCGCAATTCTGAAGGTCGATCCGGCGATCGAACGACGGCTCGCGGACGACATCGTCGAGTGGCGGTCAGCGCGCGATCAGGCCGCGGTCGATCGTGCCACCGTCGAACTCAGGACCGCTGCCGAGTCGGGCGACAACGTCATGCCGGCATCGATCGCGCTCGCCAAGGCGGGTGGCACCACCGGCGAGTGGGGCGATGTGATGCGCTCGGTGTTCGGGGAGTATCGGGCTCCGACCGGGGTGAGTGGTGCGACAGGTTCGGCGCAGGGGCTCGGCGAGGTCGTCGATTTCGTCAAGTCGATGGTCGGCGGACCCCCGAAGTTCCTGGTGGCCAAGCCCGGCCTCGACGGTCACTCGAACGGTGCCGAGCAGATCGCCGTCGCCGCCCGCGACTCGGGTATGGAGGTCGTGTACTCGGGCATTCGATCGACACCCGAACAGATCGCTGCCTCGGCGCGCGACGAGGATCCCGACGTGATCGGGCTGTCGATCCTGTCAGGTTCACACCTCGACCTGGTTCCCGACGTGCTCCGTCACCTCGAGGCGATGGGTGTCGATGCACCGGTGGTCGTCGGCGGCATCATCCCCGAGGACGATCGACCCCGCCTCGCAGCCTTGGGCATCGCCGCCGTCTACACCCCGAAGGACTTCCAGCTCGCGAAGATCATGCGCGACGTCGCCGACCTCGCCGCCGCCCACCGCAACGCCTGACCCGCGACTGGGCGCCCCGCCCGGTTTGTGTCAGCACACATCGGTGAAACACGTGTCTGCGCTGACACAAGCTGCGGTGCTCCTCCGATGCCGGTTCAGGTCAGTGCGTCGCGGGTCTGCGCGACCACCGAGGCGGGCTCGCCGACGACCTGGTCGTAGGTGAACTGGTACGGCAGCAGACCGTCTCGCAGCAGCGCATTCATCCGCTCCGCATCGCGCCGGAGCTGCTCCTTGGTGCGATGGAAGCGGTAGCCGAGCACCTCGACCACGACCCGAGTGCCCGGGAATCGGAAGTCGACTCGGACGAGGCGACCGTTGGCCGAGGCAACCACCTGTTGGGTGTCGGGACGAGGCAGACCAGCACCGGCGATCAGCCGGAGGTACTCACGCTCGAGCCAGCTGTGCGCTCCGCTGATCGCCCCGGCGCCCTCGATCGCTTCGAGGAGCCTCGGGATTCCGTAGCGCCCGGTCGACCGGAGCGCGACGATCCGTCGATGGACGAGCGACTCGCTGAACTTTCCGTCACGAAGACCGCTGTCGAACGCGACCGTCAGCCGCTCCCGCGGTTGCGTGCGGGCGAGGTCGATCAGCGTGCGAGCCCCACTGAGCACCGAGATCTGTCCGACGACACCTCAGTCGATGAGCTCCAGCCGAGTCGTGGTGTGCACCCGGTGGCCAACGCGTTGCACGTCACGGCCACGCAGGATCGTGACATCGAACGGAGGCTCGAGGCGGAACCCGTCGAATCCGTGAAGTGCGGCCGCAGTGGGTCCGCTCGCCCACACCTCGCCGCCGATGTCGAGTATGAGCGCTCGAAGCTGTGCCAACTCGGTACTCGGCGCGCCGGGGAGCCGGAACGTGTCCGTACCGACCTGGATGAGGGAACCGCTCGAGACTCGGCTCCGAAGCTGTGTGTTGGTCACCCCGACACCGTTCGCCTGCCGTCGTGACAGCAGGCCCAGCTGACCAGTCGTGACCGCCATGATCCGGCGGTAGGTGTTGGTCATGTCCCCCAGCATGACGAGGGCCTGTCACAGAGCTGCCGCTCCGGTCGATCCCGAGATTTGTGTCAGCGCAGATCGGGAGATCATCGATATGTGCTGACACAAACCGGAGGGGCCGAGTTGAATCAGACGGTGGCGGGGTGGCGCTGCTCGCGCTGGATCCACGCGTCGAGTGCGTCGCCGGACTCGAAGCTCGTGATGAGCGCGTAGCGGGGCGCGTCGCCGTTGTGAACCACGACGTGCCAAAGGCGCTGGGTGTCGACCACGAAACGGGAGCCCTTGTGCAGCGGCACCCGCTGTTCGGTTGCGCGGTCGGGCAATCCGTCGGGGCCGCTGTCCATCAGCAGCATGTAGCTGCCGGGATTGTCGGTGAGCTCGACCCACGACCGCACGACCCAGCCCTCATCGTCGGGATTGAATCGGTTGTTGTCGTCGCGGTGGAACGAACGGATCGCGGCGTCACGGTCCTGGGGCTCGAGCTTGATGATGCGCACTCGCC
>JBGTCW010000374.1:0-1611 GCA_041748635.1 Ilumatobacteraceae bacterium
CGCCGATGGTGGCGCAGATCCTCGAGGCGATGGACGCGGTCGAGGCCGACGAGTCCGTCGGGGCGTTGGTCGTGACCGGCACTCCACCGGCGTGCTGCGCCGGCGCGAACCTCGGCAACCTGGCCGAGGCCAGTGGCGAGAGCCTCGGCACGATCTACGAGGGTTTCCTGCGCATCGCCCGCAGCCCCCTTCCGACGCTCGCGGCTGTCAACGGCGCCGCGGTCGGCGCCGGCATGAACCTCGCGCTCGGCTGCGACGTCCGCATCGTCGCCGACACCGCCAAGCTCGACACCCGGTTCCTGCAGCTCGGTATCCATCCCGGCGGTGGGCACACGTGGATGCTTCGCCGGATCGTCGGCCCGCAGGCGGCGATGGCAGCGGTCGTCTTCGGTCAGGTGTTCGACGGTCGCGAGGCCGAGCGGATCGGGCTCGCCTACCGATCGGTCCCGGCCGAATCACTCCTCGAGTTCGCCCACGAGTTCGCGGCGAAGGCCGCGAGTGCACCACGGGAACTGGCCATCGTCACCAAACAGACGATCCAGGCGATGGCCGACGTCGACGATCATCCCGCCGCGGTGGCCCGCGAGCTCGAACCGCAGCTGTGGAGCACCCGTCAACCGTGGTTCGCCGAGCGGCTGGCAGCGCTCCAGGCACGGATCTCGAAGAAGTAGCGCCTCAACGCCGCGCGCGCTCGAGGGTTGCCAACGCCGATCGGGTGCGTGCGAACTCCGCATCGTCATCGATCCACGTGGGATCGAACGCCGCGCGATCGAGGGCATCGGCGATCGCTCGCGCGTCGGCGCGTCCATCGGGATCCACCACGGTCGACGCACGATGGGCGTTGGTCGGAATCTCTGGCTCGACGCCGGAACCTACGGACGACGAGGTGAGCCGGACGAACCGGTCCTGCAGGAGTCCCCATCGACCGCGTCGCCGGCGCCGGCGACGCACGATCACGAATCGACCGAGTCCCCACGCAAGCGCAGCGGCGACCGCGACCACGACAATCTCGACGCGATGCGACGACAACGACGACAGCGTCGCGCCGATCAGGTCTCCGCCGACGGTGCCACCGCCTGCATCAGCAGCGAGCGGCACATCAGCGGTCGGGTCGAACGCCTGCCATCCCGTCTGCGGGAACCACACCTCGACCCACGCGTGGGCGTCGCGGGAACGGACGTTCCAGACCCCCGAGACGCGGTCGCGCTCGCCCGGCACGTAGCCGGTGGCGAGGCGGGCGGGGACGCCCTGGCTGCGCAGCATGATCGTCAGGGCGGTCGCGATCTGCTCGCAGAACCCACGTCGCGACTCGAACAGGTAGTCGTCGACGGCGTCGGCACCATCGGCCGGAACTGGCGCGTCGAGGTCGTACTCGGTGTTGGCCGCCAGCCAGGCTTCGTACGCGAGGATCGTGTCGTAGGTCGACTCGCCGGGTGTCCGCAGCGTCGTCGCCAGATCGATGGTGCGCTGGCTCGTCGAGTCGGGGAGTTCGAGGAACGGGGAGATGCCGTCGCTTCCGGCCAGGGCGCCGAACCGTGTGAAGAACGCGCCGAGGTCGCCCTGTTCCCGAAGGATCTCGGCGTCGACCAGCGGGCGCTGCGAAATCACCGT
>JBGTCW010000375.1:0-2128 GCA_041748635.1 Ilumatobacteraceae bacterium
GACCGACGGCGAGACCAACGCGTCACTCGGCAAGGGCGATCGCCTCGAAGCCATGGCGCCGGAACGGGCGTACGAGCTGCTGGCGATCCGTCGCGAGGCGATCATCGCGAAGGGCGGCCCGACCAAGAAGCGCGCTGCGAAGAAGGCCCCGGCGAAGAAGAAGGCCGCCGCCAAGAAAGCAGCCGCCAAGAAAGCGCCAGCGAAGAAGAAGGCCGTCGCCGCAAAAAAGGCGCCGCCTACGATCACCGACATCAACGACGCCTGAACGCGTGAACACGTGGGTCGGCAATCGACCCACGTGTTCACGCCATCGATCGGGAACTCAGGTGGTGTGGGTCTCTTCGATGACATGGCCGCCATCGGGAGACACCTGGCGCTCGGTCTGCACGCTGTGGCGACTGCGGCTCATCCAGCCCATTCCCTGGATGGCGGCGACCAGCAGCGAGATCGCGCCGCCCACCATGAGGATGTAGCCGATCGCCTGGAGGTCGAAGCCGTCGACGGCCTGTTCCACGCCGAACGCCACGATTGCTCCGGCGACGATGAGCATGATTCCGAGTGCTGCGTACATGTCGTTGTCCTTTCGTCTTGCCAATCGCCGATTGCGGCTGGCTCATCCACTGTTCCCCGGTCCGGTGGGTCACAAACCCATGAGCGTCGACGGTTTGAACCCGCATCGAGCGGGTAGTCACCATTCGCCGGAACGTCCGGCACCATGAACATCGAACGAAAGCAGTACGACATGAATTACGGCATCGGCGGCATCCTCATCCTCATCCTCGTCATCCTCGCGATCATCTACTTCGCAAAGCGCGTGTGACGCGAGACGGGGCGCCACGACTCGGTACCATCGCCGATCGTGAGCGCCCCTCCGTACATCGCGTTCGAAGGGGCCGAGGGCTGCGGCAAGTCGACGCAGGCCGCCCGGCTGGCTGACTCGATCGGCGCCGTGCTCACCCGCGAAACCGGTGGCACACCGATCGGCGCACGACTGCGCGAGATCCTGCACGACACCACCGTCCGAGATCTGTCGTCGCGCGCCGAGGCTCTGATCGCGGCCGCCGACCGAGCCCAGCACATCGCCGAGGTCGTCGCACCCGCGCTCGACGCCGGCCGCTGCGTGGTGAGCGACCGCTCGGTGTACTCCTCGCTCGCCTACCAGGGGTACGGCCGCCTACTCGACGTCGACGAGGTCCGTCGCCTCAACGAGTGGGGCACCGCTGGGGTCTGGCCCACGACCGTGATCTTTCTCGACACCCCCGACGATGTGATCGCCGAACGGATGAGTCGGCGCGAACTCGACCGCTTCGAAGCCGCTGGGGACGATTTCCACGCTCGGGTGCTGGCGGGCTTTCGCACGATGGCCGCAGCGGATCCGGAACGATGGATCACCGTGCGCGCCGTCGGGACGGTCGAGCGGGTCGCCGCCGAGATCCGACGAGCGCTCGACGATCGGCAGGTGCTGTGAGCGCCTCGGGCTCGGTCGCCACGGCACCCGGACCGGTCTGGGACGACGTGATCGGTCAGCCGACCGCGATCAGCGCGTTGCGCGCAGCAGCCGACCGTGGAGCGGTGCACGCCTATTTGTTCGTCGGACCTGCGGGTTCGACCAAATTGCAGGCGGCCAGAGCGTTCGCCGTTCGGCTGATGACCGAGGCGGAGGACACCGAGCAGCGCGATGCCGCGCTCATCCTGCGCGGCGAACACCCTGACGTGCGAGAGGTGCGTCGCACCGGAGCACGCATCGACGTCGAGCAGGCCAAGTCGATCATCCACGATGCGTCGCTCACGCCGTCGGAGGGCGCGTCCAAAGTGATGATCCTCGACGAGTTCCACCTGCTTGCTGCGGAGGGGGCCGGCCGACTGCTCAAGGTGGTCGAAGAACCTCCCGACTCGGTCACGTTCCTGATCCTCGCCGACTTCGTTCCCCACGACCTGATCACGATCGCCTCACGCTGCGCCCGCGTCGACTTCCGCTCGATCGGTGCGGATGTCATCGCTGCGCAACTCGTCGCCGAGGGGGTCGCTCCGGCATCAGCGATGGGTGCGGCCCGAGCGGCCCACGGCGATCTCGAGCGCGCCCGGGTGCTCGCCACCGATCCCGCCCTCGCCGAGCGGCGCCCCGCGT
>JBGTCW010000376.1:0-4402 GCA_041748635.1 Ilumatobacteraceae bacterium
TGCTCGGCGAGTTGCTCGACGAATCCACGACCGCCGTCGATCTCGACCACGACACTGGCGAACGGAGCCGTCACGAACGCGTCCACATCGATCGACGTCCGAGCCCACGGCTCGACCACCAGCGACTCGCTGGCACCGACCCCGTTGGGAGTGAGGATGGTGAATCGGCCGATGAGTTGTTCGTCGTCCCGGTTGGCCACCACGACCTGGCCGCCGACACCGTCCTCACCTGTCGCGGGCACGCCGGGGCAGAACCAGCTGCCGGTGAGCGCGGCGTTGTCGCTGACCGCCGGCATCCAGGCGCCGGCGGGTTGGGCGAAGAACGGATCTGCGAGCGTCGGCTCTTCGCGTCCGACGGCGATCACCGCGGCGAAGCCGGCCAGCACGACAGTGAGCGCAGGGATCGCTCGGCGGTTCACGGCGTCACCTCCGAACGGTCATCGTTGTCCAATCCCGGATCGACAAAGGCGCCGAGCGGCCGATCCGACAAGTCGATCAGCGTCTCATCGGCGAGCACCAGTGGGCCCCGGGATCCCACCGGCACCCGCACCCGAGCCGCAACGACGATCGCTGCGATCCACAACAGCACCTGACCGAGGACCGCCAACCAGCGCAGCGCGCTGCTGTCGTAACGCAACTCCCCGACCCCGCCGTCGGTGACGTCGAACGCCGTCGTCTCGCCGAACGCCCGCCGCGGCTCGATCGATGCCTCGCCAACGGTCAGCGACCATGAGTCGTCGAACGGGATACCGAGGTGGAAAACGCCACCGGACACGTCGTCAGTGGATGCGGTGAGCTGGTCGGCGCCCACGAACACCGGCGTCGCTGCCGACAGGTCGGTGCGCACGAGCACCTCCGAGCCGGCGGCGTCGCTCGACTCCACCGCGGCCGGGTCGAGTTGGGCGAATCTCGGGAGCCACGCTCGATTCTCGAAGACCTCGATCGTCGGAAGCCCGGGCCGCAGCGCCACGAGGTCGAGTTGATCCTCCAGCGCGTCGACGAGCCCGGTGGGCAACGGCAGCGGATCGTTGACCGTCGAGTCGACCCCGTCGAACTCGGGCACGACGACGAAACGGATCGCCAGCGGGGCGAGCAGCCGGCCTGCTCGCAGGGTCGATGTCGAGGCCATCTCGTCCAGCGCCGTCGTGATAAGCTCGGACGCCGAGTTCGTCGGCGGCATCCAGCGGTCGCGCACGTCCAGTGCACCGTCGTCGACGATCGCCCACGCGACGCCGTTGCGGTACTCGGTCGACGGAACCGGCAGCAGTCGCGGGTCACCGACGAGCAGCACGTTGTAGTCGCCGTCGGGTTCCGCCGACGGCAGCGACGCGTCGAGGAGGCGGGCCAGCGGTGTTGTGGGTACCTGGAACGAGCCGTCGGCGAGCGCGGCAAGCCCTGGCGCCACCCCGACGATCACGGCGATGCTCGACAGGATGCCGAGCGGTTGACGCCAACCGAAGGTTCCTCCGCGGACATCGAGATCGAACGCTGCGATCGCTGCCGCCGCCGAGATTGCGACTCCGAGCGCCACGGGAACGAGCAGCACACCTGCCTCGGGGGCGTCGAACGGCAGCGCCCCCTGATCGGCGAACACGGCGAGCGCTCCGAACACGAGCACCATGAGCGCCGAGCGAATCGCCCAGGTGAGCCGCCATGCGCGTGCGAGCAGCAGCGCGGAGATCACGGGCAGGAACAGCGCGAGCGCGAGGGCGGCGAAGTCGGTTCGGCCGATCTCGAACGAGGCGAGCGAGGCCAAACCCAGACCGGCCTCGCCGATCGGCGGTGCGCCGACGATGCCCTCCCATGTCCACGATGTGATCCAGGGGAGGTTCAAGATGGCGGCGCCGAGCGCTGCCGCCAAGCCGGCCACGAACGACCACGCAGCAGTCGACACGGCCGCCCGGGCGAGCAGCGTGCCGAGCGCGAACACCGTGGTGAGCACCACAGCGACGGGCAACATCACCGGAGCGAACGCAACCGCAACTGCCGGTACGAGCGCAGCGGTGAGTGTGCGGCGCAGCCGCACGCCGGGCTCGAGGTCGATCACCCCGTCGGCGACGTCGAGTTCTGCGCTGAGTGGGTCGGCGGTCTCGACACCTGCGGCGCGCCGAACGAGATGGAGCACCCAGGGCGTCGCTGCGTAGACGACGAGCACGGTGAGTCGGCCACCGGACATCGCCCCGCTGACGAGCGGGCTGAGCGAGTAGACGAGCAGCGCCGCAATACGAGCGCGCGTCGAGGGGAAGACCGCGGCGAGACGCCACGCGCCGGCGGCCCCGATGAGCAGGAGGCCGAGCACGAACCCGGTCTGGAGCAGGCCCATGTGGAACAGCGTGAACACGCTCAGCCCGGACAGCGTTGCCCACCCCGTCGGATTCGGCGACGTCGCGCCCGCACCGTTCGGGTTCCAGCCCGAGAGGAACTCCTCGAGCAGGCGACGAGGACTCTCGGGGAACGCGAGGAACTCACCGACCGGCGGGATGCCGTTCTCGAAGAACGACCGAGTGCCGATGATCAGCCCGACGATGACGGCGATCCACGCCACCACCGGTGCCGTGGCACTCTGGCGCCAGCGACGGACCTGGACACCCGAGCCGACGTAGGTTGCTGTCTCGCGGCTGCGCAGATATGAGTTCAGCCGAGCGCTACCGCGCTCCTGCAGGCTGTACACCTCGCGCTCTGGAACTCGACGCAGCGGCTTCACCTGGCGACGCCGGGCGAGCAGTGTGGGGGTTCTCGGCACCAGGCCAGCGAGCGCGCGCAGCGAGTTCCACGCCTGGCCGAATCGCGCCGTGAAGAGCCCCACGACGAGTTCGGTGATCGTCAACAGCACCATCTCGACCGACCGTCCCGGCAGACGCGACGCACCGGTCAGCGTGGCGACGGAGCGCATCCGGTGACGCGCCTCCAGCAACCCATGGCGGAGGTCGGGACGGCGCAGTCGCAACTCGCCACGATGACGGACGCGCGCCGAGGGCACCACCACGACGCGGGCGCCACTGTGATGCACCCGCCAGCAGAACTCGGCGTCCTCGCCGTGGAAGTCGATGGCCGGATCGAACCCGCCGAGCTCGCGGAACAGATCGGCGCGGACGAGCAGGTACGCCGACGGCAGGACGAACACGTCGCGAACGCCGTCGTGCTGCTCCTGATCGACCTCACCGGGCTCGATGACGGGGTCGATCTCGCCGAAACGGTCCATACCGAGGCCGACGACCTGCAGCACGTTCGGATCGTCCCACTCGACCAGCTTCGGTCCGACCGCTCCCGCATTCGACCGGTACAACTCCTCGACCATGATCCGCAGTGCGTCCGGCTCGGGGGCGATGTCGTCGTGGCAGATCAGAAACAGTCCGTTGTCACCCTCGACGAGGCGCAGCACCTCGTTCGCGGCGGCTGCGAACCCGACGTTGGAACCGACGCGACGCACGAACGACCCCGGCAGCACGTCCTGGATCCGCGTGTCGATCGAGTCGACCTCGCCAGTGGCATCGGGCGTCGTCGACTCGTCGTCGACGACGAGGAACAGCATCCGCAGGTTCGGGTAGTCCTGTCGAGCACACGCCCCGATGACCTCGTCGAACCAGTCACCGGGATCGTGGACGACGACGACCGCGACGACCGGCGGTGCTATGGCGATGTCCGGTTCCACGATGCAGCGAGGCTAGCGAGGCCGCCCGGTAACCTGCCGTCATGGCAACGATGGGTTCCACCGGCGGCCACCGTGCTGTACGACTCGACCCGACCTGTATCGACCTCACCGATTTCGATGTGGTCCGGGCGGTGCGCGACACCGTCGGCAGCCCGGTCGTCACGCGAGCGGCGGAACTCGCTCGGGACGCAACGTACGTCACGGTCGGGCTCGGGCTGCTCACCTTCCAACGCGCCCAGGTACGTCGGCGAGAGTTCGAGCGCCGCCGGCGCTGAACGCCCGTCGCCGCTGGTTGCTCGCTAGCATTCTTTTCTCGTGTCGTCAGCAGAGATCCCCACGCAAACGCGCACGCCACTGCCCGAGGGGACCATTCCCGTCGGCGTCGCGCTGCTGATCGCCGGCGTTGCAACCTACGCCTTCTTCAAGGTCGGAACCGTGGCGGTCGGCGGCGCCGAGGAGTTCGCCCCGATCGCGTCGATGTGGTTTGCCGTGTTTGCGCTGGCACCCGGCTTCTTCCTCCCCCTCGAGCAAGAACTCAGTCGGGCGCTCTCGCATCGACGGGCGACCAACGAAGGCGGGCGACCCGTCATGCGCAAAGTCGTCGGAATCGGCGCCGCGCTGATGGGCATCGTCACATTGGCCATCTTGGCGGTCAGCCCGCTGATCGCCGAGTCACTGTTCGACGGCGACTGGTTCATGGTGATTGCGCTCGTCGCAGCATTCGCCGCCTACGCCCCGGCCCACATGGCC
>JBGTCW010000377.1:0-2976 GCA_041748635.1 Ilumatobacteraceae bacterium
GCCGGTCATGCGGGCCCCGAACACACCTGGCGTCGTCGACCATCGGTGCACTGCGTCGTCCATCGTCGGCGTCGACGTGTCGAAGTCGGCGCGCAAACTCTCGTGGCTGGCGTTCATCAGCCGTCCCGCCCGAGCGAAGTCACCGTCGGCGAGGGCGTCGGCGAACGCTCGCACGCGCTCGTTCTCGGTCACGACGTGCCGAGCTCGACGCCAGGCCAGGTCGTCGAGATGGTGGCGGGCTCGTCCGACGTCGTCGAGCAGCGCGTCGCGGAGCGGACCGATCACCTGCTCGGCCCGTGCGCACTCGGCGACGCGATCGGCATAGGCCGAGCCGACGAGCGTCCGATGGGCGACGAACTCGACCACCACGTCGACCTCGGACGGAATGGGAACGTGCGTGACCTCGAGGGTGGCGCAGTCGATCATGGTGGCGTGCTCGGCGGTCGCCGTCGCGATGCAGAGTTGATCCATGATCCCGGTCGGCACACCGGTCGCTGCGTGCTCGGCCCGCTGCGCGGCGAGGGCCAACTCGACGGGGGTCCCGTCGAATCCGAGCGCGAGTCCGATGGCACATTCGAGCGCAGCGCTCGACGACAACCCCGCACCGGCAGGAATGTCGGATCGAACGGTGCCAATGAGTCCGTGTTGCGCCCCGACCTCGCGGGCCATGGCCGAGATGTACGAACCCCAGCGCGGTGTGACGTGCCGAGGATTGCCGCCCGCGGGAAGCTCGACGACGACCGCGCCCGGTTCGGCGTCGGACACGAGCGAGATCCGATGACCGCCCGGCTCGAACTCGATCGTGGTGCCTCGGTCGATGGCCATCGGGAACACCAGACCGCCGGTGTAGTCAGTGTGATCACCGATCAGGTTGACGCGCCCAGGTGCGTGCACCGTGTGAGTCAGTGCGTCGCTGGATGTCACGGCGACACGGTACCCAGACCCGGTCACCCGCTGCTCCGTTTGACGGTGGGCCGAATCGCTCTGCAACACTCGACTCGATGCCACGCGCCACGCTCCCGTCCGGAATCGAACTCGAATACGTCACCACCGGGAATCCGAGTGACCCGCCGCTGCTGGTGGTCAACGGCTATACGTCGCAGTTGATCTCGTGGCCACGCGGGTACGTCGACGCGATCGTCGCCCAGGGTCTCCACGTCATCCAGTTCGACAACCGCGACGTCGGGCTCTCCACCAAACTCGACGGCCAGCGCGTGTCGCCGGGTGCGGTGTTGACCGCCGCCCTCGCTGGCACGCCGCTGCCACCGATTCCGTACACGTTGTCGGACATGGCCGGCGACGCGATCGGATTGCTCGACCACCTCGGCATCGACCGTGCCCACATCGTCGGCAACTCGATGGGCGGCATGATCGTGCAGACGATGGCGATCGAGCATCCCACGCGGATCGCCAGCGTCACCTCGGTGATGAGCAGCACCGGTGACCCGCGGGTGGGTCGGCCGACGCCCGAGGCTCGCGAGGCGCTGCTCGCGCCGCCGCCTCCGAGTCGAGCGGAGTACATCGAGGCGTCAGTGAAGTCGCTGATCTGGGCCTCGAAGAAGTACGGCGATCCCGCCTGGCTCCGGGAGGTCGCGGCGGCCCAGTACGACCGCTGCTTCTACCCCGAGGGTGCCACCCGGCAACTGGCAGCTATCTACGCGTCGGGAGATCGGAGCCCCGGCCTGGAGCAGCTCGACGTACCGATGCTCGTGATCCATGGTTGCGACGACACGCTGATCACGCCAGAGGGTGGCGAGCGCACCGCAGAGCTGGTTTCCGGATCGCAATTGCTCCTGTTGTCCGACATGGGCCATGACCATCCTGCGCCACTGTGGCCTGTGCTCGCCGAAGCGATCGGCGGACATGTTCGCGTGGCGCAGACCACGACCGCTTCTCACGACTCGAATCGGAGTACGACACCATGACCGGACCGCTCAACGGCTACAAGATCATCGAGATCGCCGGCATCGGACCAGGACCGTTCGCCGCCATGCTGCTCGCCGACATGGGCGCCGAGGTGATCCGCGTCGAGCGGGCCGCAGCGGTGCGAGGCCCGGTGCCGGACGGAGCGCACTTCGACGTGCTCCTCCGTGGCCGCCGCAACGTGGCGATCGACCTCAAGCATCCCGACGGGGTGGAGGCGTTGCTCACGCTGGTCGAATCGGCCGATGCACTGATCGAGGGGTTCCGGCCCGGCGTGATGGAGCGACTGGGCGTCGGCCCCGACGAGTGCCTCGGTCGGAATCCGAAGTTGGTGTTCGGACGCATGACGGGATGGGGTCAGGAGGGTCCGTACGCCCAGGCCGCCGGGCACGACATCAACTACATCGCGCTCGCCGGCGCACTGGCCCACTTCGGTCGGTCGGGGCAGGCCCCGGTCCCGCCGCTCAACATGGTCGGCGACTTCGGCGGCGGCGGGATGTTCCTCGCCTACGGCGTGGTGTGCGCACTGCTCGAAGCACAACGAAGTGGCGAGGGTCAGGTCGTCGACACTGCGATGGTCGACGGCTCGGCGGTGTTGATGTCGATGTTCTGGGCGTTCAACTCGATCGGGATGTTCGACGAGAAGGCCCGCGGCACGAACCTGCTCGACACCGGAGCGCACTTCTACGACGTGTACCGCTGCAGCGACGGCGAGTATGTCTCGCTCGGGTCGATCGAGCCGCAGTTCTATGCCGAACTGCTCCGTCTGACAGGGCTCGAGGGTGACGAGCAGTTCGCCAAGCAGATGGACAAGTCCGAGTGGCCGGCGCTGAAGAGCCGTCTGACCGAGATCTTCGCGGCGAAGACGCGAGCCGAGTGGTGCGAACTGATGGAGGCGACCGACGTCTGCTTCGCTCCCGTGCTCACGATGAGCGAGGCCGCGGCGCACCCGCACAACGTCGAGCGCCAGACCTTCATCGACGTCGCCGGCACGACACAGCCGGCTCCGGCGCCCCGTTTCAGCCGCACCCGAGCCGAGGTCGCCCGTCCGCC
>JBGTCW010000378.1:0-1884 GCA_041748635.1 Ilumatobacteraceae bacterium
ATCACGCTGCCGTGGGCATCCAAGAGCCGACTCGAGGTGTGGGGCGCCGGCTACGGACCCAAGGCGTTGCAGTTGATCGGCGAGACGTGTGACGGGTTCATCCTGCAGCTGGCCGACCTGTCGATCGCAGAGTGGACGATCGGCGCCGTGCGAACTGCAGCGAGCGACGCGGGTCGCGACCCCGACGACATCACGATCTGCGTCGCCGCGCCGGCCTACGTCGGCGACGACCTGGCGTACATGCGCGACCAGTGCCGATGGTTCGGCGGGATGGTCGGTAATCACGTCGCCGACATCGTCGAGCGCTACGGCGAGTCGGCGGCAGTGCCGGCTGCGCTCACCGACTACATCAAGGGTCGCGAGGCGTACGACTACAACCAGCACGGGCAAGCGGGCAACACCCACACCGCGTTCGTGCCCGACGAGATCGTCGACCGTTTCTGCATCCTCGGCCCCGTCGAGGTGCAGCTCGAACGTCTCCACGCGCTGCGCGATCTCGGCGTCGACCAGTTCGCGATCTACCTCCAGCACGACGGGAAGGACCACACACTCCAGCAGTACGGCGAGCACGTGATCCCCGCGCTCCGGGACCAGACGCTTGCCCGCGCGTGACGGCGCCGTCATGATCCGGCGAGGCATGCGCCGCGCCGCGCTGTTCGTTCTCGCACTTGCCGGTGTCGCGGCGATGTGGGAGTTCTACAAGCTCGTCGGCCCCGAGGCCGGCGGCGAGGTGTTCGGGTGGCGGGTGATCCCCCGGGCGAGCGATCAGGCGATGCCGCACACCTGGGAGATGGGTAGCCGGTTGTTCGACCCCGAGGTGCGCGGGCGCGACACGCCGATCTGGATGGCGATCGTCGGGTACAGCTGGTACACGTTCCGCATGGCCCTCGTGGGACTCGTGCTCGGGGCGGTCTTCGGCATCGCACTCGCGATCGTGATGGCCCGGTTCAAGGTCGTCGAGCGCGGACTGCTCCCGTACGTCATCGCGTCGCAGACGGTGCCCCTCATCGCGCTCGCTCCCCAGGTGGCCGCACTCGGCGGGAACTGGGACCTGCCGAAGTGGATGTGGGTGGCCACGCTCGGTGCGTTCCTCGCGTTCTTCCCGATCTCGGTGGCGACGCTGAGGGGCCTCAGTTCCCCGCCGCCGGCGTCGCTCGAGTTGATGAACAGTTATGCGGCGAGCTGGACGACGACGTTGGTGAAGCTCCGTTTCCCAGCCGCCATTCCCACCATGGTGCCCGGCCTGAAGCTGGGCGCCACCGCGGCGGTCATCGGTGTCATCGTGTCGGAGATCTCCACTGGGGTCCGCGGCGTCGGCTTCGCCGCGCTGACGTACGGTCAGAAGGCCACGAGTGATCCGGCTCAGGTGTACACGGCGGTGTTCGGCGCCGCAGCGCTCGGCCTCGTGATGTTCGGTTTCGTCGTGATCATCGAAGCCGTGCTGATGCGCAACCGCCCCCAGGAGGCCATCGGATGAGCACCGTCAACCCGTCGATCAACCCATCGGCCTCGGCGGCGGTCGTGGTCGAGAAGACGTCGATGGTGTTCAACGAGGGTCGATCGAATCAGGTCGACGCGTTGGTCGACATCGACCTGGTGGTCGCCCCGCGCGACTTCGTCGCGCTGATCGGACCCTCAGGCTGCGGCAAGTCGACCCTGCTGCGGCTGGTCGCGAACCTGATCGAGCCGACCTCGGGCACCGTGCTGGTGAACGGGAAGTCGGCGCGCCAGTCTCGGCTCGACCAGGACTACGGCATGGCGTTCCAGCAGTCGGGCCTGTTCGAGTGGCGGACGGTCCGCAAGAACATCGAACTCCCGCTCGAGTTGAAGGGCTGGGGCAAGAGCAAGCGCCGCGAACGCGCCGACGAGATGCTCGCACTCGTG
>JBGTCW010000379.1:0-12787 GCA_041748635.1 Ilumatobacteraceae bacterium
CCGCCGCCGCACTGGCGAGCACCGCGAGATCGCTCCGTGTGAGCACCTCGATCCGGCGTAGGCACCTCGCGCCCGCCCAGACGATTGCGGTGCCGGCGGCGAACCCGAGCCCGTCGTTCAGCGCCTGGGAGAAGACCGCATGGCCCTGGGGTACCAGGGCGGCGAGCGCTGCAGCGAGCAGTGAAAGACGGTGGTTGCGGCGAGTCAGCTCCGACGCCAGGAGGAACGTGAACACAACGCCGACCGCAGCAAAGGCAACGTTTGCGAACCGCATCAGGATCAGACCACCGTCATCGGCATCGGCGGCCTCGCTGATCCAGATCAGCGGAGCGATCGCGACGTAGTGCAGCGGCGGATGGTTCGCGACCCACACGCCGCGGTACCGGATGTCTCTCGCCATCGATCGCTCCGCCTCCCACTGGCGAGCGCCGAGCGGCACTTCGGGGAGCTTGCGGATCTCCGGCAGCCGCAGGGAGGCGACCTCCTGCGCGTAGCCGACGTGGGCGGTCTCGTCGGTGGGCCAGAACGGCGGTTGCTGGAGGGCGTGGAGAGCGCCGATGCCGATGAACGCCACGACCACGGCGACCAGCCCGACCGCGACGGTCCGCGGGACGCGTCGCGAGGTGGCGCCAACGGCCCGGCTCGCTTCGAGGTCACACGACGTCACGCGACGACGCTACCCACCCCGTCTGCGGCAAACTCCGCAGCTGGCAACGCCGGCTCCGTTGTGTCGGTGTCATGCTTGACCACGTGGCGATGCAGCCGACTCACCTCGATCCGTTGCCGCTCTCCGCGAGATGCCCTTTGCCGATTCGTCGGTCGTGGCTTCGCAACCGATGGGACGACCTCACATTCGTCCACTGGCCATACCCACCGGACGTCGTTCAGGCCCTGTTGCCCGACGCGCTGCGGGTCGACACCTTCGACGACGGCGCCGGCCCCCGTGCGTGGGTGTCGCTCGTACCGTTCCGGATGCGGCGCGCCGGGCCGTCGTTCCTGCCCCGACTGCCATGGCTCTCGACGTTCGCTGAGACCAACGTTCGAACCTACGTCGTCGATGCCGCGGGGAATCGAGCCGTCTGGTTCCTGTCGCTCGACGCCGCCCGACTTCCGGTGGTGGCCTTCGCCCGGTGGGTGATCGGGTTCCCGTACGTATGGTCGTCGATGACGATCGAACGCGTCGACCACCGATGGAGCTACCGCACGACGAGGCGTCGATGGCCGACGCGGCCGGCGGCACACACCTTGTTGGTCGTCGACGTCGCCGATGCCATCGAGCCGAGCGATCTCGACGTCTTCCTCACGGCTCGCTGGGGAACGGTGGCCCGCTGGCGCGGACGTCTCCGCCACCATCCGGTCGACCATCCCCCGTGGAAGCTGCACCGGGCAACGATCGTCGAGCTGGACGACACGGCGCTCACCGCCTGCGGCCTGCCGACGCCGAGCGGTGAGCCGTTGGTGCGCTGGGCCGAGCCCCTCGATGCTCGCTTCGGCCGACCCAGACGCGTCTGACGTCGTCGCCGTACCCTCGTGGTGTGTCCGAGCCGCCGCTGATCCGTCACTTGCCGGCTCGCCCGGCAGACGGACGTGTCGACGACGACGCGGTGCTGGCGGGGTTCAGTCGCTACGCCGACGAACTCGGCCTCGAGCTCTACCCCGCCCAGGACGAGGCGATCTTCGAGGTCGTCCTCGGCAACCACGTGATCCTCAACACACCCACCGGATCGGGCAAGTCACTGGTTGCGGCGGCGGCGCACTTCGCTGCGCTCGCAGCCGGCAAGCGCAGCGTGTACACCGCTCCGATCAAGGCGCTCGTGAGCGAGAAGTTCTTCGCGCTCTGCCGAGACTTCGGCTCGGACCAGGTCGGGATGATCACGGGCGACGCCTCCGTGAATCCCGACGCACCGATCATCTGCTGCACCGCCGAGATTCTCGCCAACTGGGCCCTGCGTGACGGCGCCGCGACGCCCGTCGACGTGGCGATCGTCGACGAGTTCCACTACTACGGCGATCCGCAGCGCGGCTGGGCGTGGCAGGTGCCGCTCCTGCAACTGCCACAGACGCAGTTCCTGTTGATGTCGGCAACCCTGGGTTCGGTTGCGTTCTTCGCCGAGGACCTCACGAGGCGCACCGGCCGCGAGACGAGCGTGATCAAGTCGGTGACACGGCCGGTCCCGCTCGAGTTCGAGTACCGGACCTCGACGCTCCACCACAGCGTCACCGACCTGCTCGAGTCGGGCAAGGCTCCGATCTACCTCGTCCACTTCACCCAGAAGGACGCGACGGACGCTGCCCAGAACTACCTCGCGCTCGACCCGCTGTCGAAGGCCGAGAAGGTCGCCGTCAGAGAGGCGCTCGCAGGGTTTCGCTTCGACTCCCCCATCGGCAAGGACCTCCGCCGCTTCATCACCGCCGGCGTCGGCGTCCACCACGCGGGTCTCCTTCCGAAGTACCGACTGCTCGTCGAGAAGCTCGCCCAGGACGGACTGCTGAAGATCATCTGTGGCACCGACACCCTCGGCGTCGGCGTGAACGTGCCGATCCGCTCGGTGCTGTTCACCCAGCTGTGCAAGTACGACGGCACCGGTGTGCGACTGTTGTCGAACCGCGAGTTCGCCCAGATCGCGGGGCGAGCAGGTCGCAAGGGGTTCGACGACCGCGGCGACGTGTGGGTGCAGGCGCCGGCCCATGTGGTGGAGAACCAGCGCCTCGAGGAGAAGTCGCGTGACGGCGGCGGCAAGAAGAAGGTCGTCAAGAAGAAGCAGCCTGAGCGTGGGTACGCCCACTGGACCCAGGAGACGTTCGACAGGCTGGTGACCGGCGAGCCGGAGCCGCTGCGTTCGCACTTCCGGGTGAACCACCAGATGGTGATGAGTCTGCTCGACCGCCCAGCTCACGACGGTGTGGACGGCTGTCGGGCGGTGCGGACGCTGCTGACCGACAACCACGAGTCGCGCAAACGCCAGCGCGACCACATTCGACGCACGATTGCCATCTACCGGTCGCTCGTTGACGCCGGAATGCTCGAGTTCCCCGAGCATCCCGACGAGTGGGGCCGTCGCGTGCGAGTGAACTTCGATCTCCAGGACGAGTTCGCGCTTCACCAACCACTGTCGTTGTGGGCGGTCGAGGCGCTCGGAGCACTCCCGGCCCGTGACGGTGGGGATCCCGACGGCGACGCGGTCGAGCACGTCTTCGATGTGCTGTCGGTGATCGAGGCGGTGCAGGAGAACCCCGGCGTGATCCTGGCGGCGCAGACCAAGCGGGCCAAGGACGACCTGATGACCGAGATGAAGTCGAGTGGCGTCGAGTACGAAGAGCGCATGGAGCGCCTTGCGCAGGTCGAGCATCCCAAGCCGAACCGCGAGTGGATCTACGGAAACTTCAACGAGTTCCGCGCCCGACATCCGTGGGTCGGTTCCGACAATGTGGCACCGAAATCGGTGGTGCGCGAGATGTACGAGCGAGCGATGACGTTCGGCGAGTACGTGCAGGACTACGGACTCAAGCGGTCAGAAGGCGTCGTGCTCCGCTACCTGTCCGACGTCTACAAGGGGCTGTTGCAGAACGTGCCCGAAGACCTGCGGACACCCACACTCGACGACGTGATCGCCTGGCTCGGTGCGCTGATCCGCCAAGTCGACTCCAGCTTGATCGACGAGTGGGAGCGACTCCTGCATCCCGACGAGCACGACCCTGCGGCTGCCCTCCGTCCGACGTTGCCGACCGGCGAGCGCACGATCGTCGACGACCATCGAGCGTTCGGGGTCATGGTGCGCAATCGGGTGTTCGACTGGGTCCAGCGACTCGCACTGCGACGCGGCTACGACGAGATCGTCGCCGACGCACTCGACACCGACCGTTGGCGATCCGGCGAGGACGTGATCGAGGCGATGGCGCCGTACCGCGACGAGTTCGGCGACGTGCTGGTCGACGCGGCAGCTCGATCGGGCGCGCTGTTCCAGTTCGAGCGTTCGACCGGTCGGGTGACGCAGATCCTCCACGATCCGGACGGCTCCAACGAGTGGCGCATCGACGCGCAGGTCGATCTCGACGCGTCACGCGAGGAGGATCGCGTCGTGCTCCGCCTCATCGACATCGGTGTCACATTCGGTGTCTGACCCCGAACGTGACAGACCCAACCTCGTGATCAGCCGAGCACCGACTCGGGAACGGTGACCACCCGCGCTCGCAACCACTCGCCGAGTGCCTTGGCTTGCGCGTCCTGACGCGTCGACGCGGCGACACCCTCCTGCAGCAGTCCACGGATCACGAAGTTGAGTGCTCGGAGATTCGGGTAGCGGTATCGGTCGACGGTGAGCGGTGCCGTCTCGGGCAGCAGATCGTGGAGCAACTCGGCCGTCAGCTCGGCGTCGAGCCACTCCCAGCCGGCATCGGTGCGGGCGTACACCCCCAGGTTGGCGTCGCCGCCCTTGTCGCCCGACCGCGTCCCGAGGAACGACCCCAGCGCCACCTCGACCACGTCTCCCGACAGTTCGACCGCACCGCGCTCCGGTCCTTCGGGGTCGGGTCCCGGAGGACCGCTGCGGTCCTTCGGGGTCGGGTCCGGGAGGACTGAATCGATCTGGGTGGTGGTGCCGTGGATGTGGACGTACTGCGGGACCAGGTCGGCGGGAACCGTGGCAGGGCGATATACGCCGAACGGTGAGGCCGCGCTGGGACCACCGCCGAGGCCGTACATCCCTGGAATCCCTGCCAGCACCGTGTGCACCATGGCGTCGGCGAAGGCTCGGCCCACTTTGCGCTCGTCGCGATCCTTCACGGTCACGCGCCACATCGCTGTCGCCTCCTCCTGCGTGGCCGGGTCGGTCTTGTCGGTGTGCACGACTCGGCTCTCGATGACGTCGAAGTCGTCCGGCCCGTAGGGACAGGCATTCCAGAACGCTGCCTGCGCGAACTCGGCCTTGGCGTCGATGTCGAGCCCCGTCAGCGCCACCGTGAACGTGTTGCGGTAGCCGCCCAGTTCGTTCATCGCCACCTTGAGCGTCGGGGGCGGGGCAACGCCGCGCGTTGCGAACACACGCACCCGGTCGCGCTCGATCTGTTCGATCTGGATCGTGTCGAAGCGCGCTGTGACGTCGGGGCCGAGGTACTCCGGGCCGCCGATCTCGTAGAGCAGCTGCGAGGTCACGGTCTCGACATTGACAACGCCGCCCGTGCCGTCATGCTTGCCGATCACGCACGATCCGTCGGCGGCGATGTCCGCCCACGGGAACCCGAACCGGGCGCCATCTGCCACGTCGTTGCGACCAGCGATCTCGTGGAAGAACGAGTAGTTCCCGCCGGTGACCTGTGCGCTGCACTCGATGATGTGCCCGGCGACGACTCCCCCGGCCAGCTGATCGAGATCGGTCCGTGCCCACCCGTGGTGCCACGCCGCAGGGCCACAGGTGACCGCGGCATCGGTGACGCGACCGGTGATCACGATGTCGGCGCCCTTGCTGAGCGCGTCGACGATGCCGAAGCAGCCGAGGTACGCGTTGGCCGTCAGGAAACGGGTCGGATCGCCAAGATCGGTCGTCGAACCGAACGGCGCAAGCGCACCCGACTCGGCCAGTTCGACGATGCGCGGCATCAGATCGTCACCGTTCACGTAGGCGATCGTCGGCGACAGCCCCAGCTTGTCGGCCACCTCTGCCACCGCGTCGGCACATCCGTCGGGATCGAGGCCGCCGGCATTCGACACCACCTTGATGCCCCGGTCGAGGCACGTCCCCATCACCTGTTCCATCTGGGTCACGAACGTGCGAGCGAAGCCACCCCTGGGCTGCTTGGCCCGGATCCTGCTCAGGATCAGCATCGTCAGCTCGGCCAGCCAATCGCCGGTGAGCACGTCGATCGCCCCGCCCTCGACCATCTCGAGCGCGCCGCTCGGTCGGTCGCCGAAGAAGCCGGAGCAGTTCGCAATGCGGATCGGGTCGGTCATGACGCCTCCTCTCCGTGGTCGAGGGCGACGAGGAGGTCGCCTTGATCGACGCGGTCGCCGACCTGGAATCGAACCTCGGCGACCACGGCGTCACCGACCGCCAGGATCTTGTGCTCCATCTTCATCGCCTCGACCACCATCAACACCTGGCCGTCGGTGACGGAGTCGCCGGCCGCTACGTGCACCGCAATGACGGTGCCGGGCAGCGGGCAGACCGGACCGCCGCCGCCGTCGGCTTGTGCGTCGTGCAACGCGAAGCGCGGCGTCAGCAACAGGCTCAGAAATCCGGCGGCACTGCTCACATGCACGGTGACCGCGCCGACACCGTCGTCGTCACGCCCGATCGCATGATGCACCACCTCGGTGGCGACCCGATGGCGACGTCCGTCGATCTCGATCGCCGCGCCCTGAGGCTCCCGATCGAGCATCCGGACGTGCCGTTCGACCCGTTCGTCCGGGCCGAGCGCACCCGAGTCGTCCGGCTCCGGCCATGGCCCGACCAGCACCGACGCCTGCCAGAGCGTCGCACCGTCGGCGACCGGCTGCGGGTTCATCACGTACTCGACGGGCACCCCGGTACCGTCCGGCTCGACCCACACCTGGCGCTGACCCTGGGTGCGCAGGTTGCGCCATCCCGACGGGGCGAAGCCGGTCGCCCGATCACCCGAACGACGTTCGGCCTCGAGTGCGAACACTGCGCCGAGCAGCAGGGCGACGCGATCGTCGCCGGTCGGCCCGGTCGACGTGAGCACATCGGGATGCTCGTCGAGGTAGGCCGTCGGGGTGTCGGCCGCGAGATAGTCCGCCTCACCGAGGATCGCCACCAGCGAGTCGATGTTCGTGCGGATCCCCGTGATCTGCGACCCGCGAAGGGTGCGCGCCAACCGGCGAGCGGCCTCGGCTCGCGTCGGCGCGTGGACGATCACCTTCGCCACCAACGAGTCGTAGTCGGAGGAGATCTCGGCGCCATCGCGCACACCGGTGTCGACGCGCACCGGACAACTGGGGTCTGAGCCGTGTTGTCCGATGGTGAACCGGCCGATGCGGCCGGTCGAGGGCATCCATCCCGCTGCGGGGTCTTCGGCGACGATGCGCACTTCGATGGCGTGGCCGTCGATCGACACGTCGTCCTGGGTGATCGGCAGTGGCTCGCCGGCGGCGACCCGCAACTGCAGTTCGACGAGATCGAGACCGGTCACCGCCTCGGTGACGGGGTGCTCGACCTGCAGGCGGGTGTTGACCTCCAGGAACGTGATCGTGGGTTCGCCCAGATCGTCAGCGCCCACCATGAACTCGACGGTGCCGGCGCCCTGGTAGCCGACGTGGCGGGCCAGTGCGACGGCGCCGGCACAGAGTTCGTTGCGGACCTCGGGTGAGATCCCCGCCGACGGCGACTCTTCGATGACCTTCTGGTTGCGGCGCTGGATCGAGCACTCGCGTTCACCGAGGTGCACGACATTGCCGTACCGGTCGCCGAAGATCTGCACCTCGACGTGACGGCCTCGTTCGAGGTACGGCTCGATGAACACCGAACCGTCGCCGAACGCTGCGAGGGCCTCGCGCGACGCACCGGCCACCGCGTCGTCGAGTTCGTCGGCGCTGCGCACCACCCGCATCCCGCGCCCACCACCGCCAGCGGCAGCTTTCACGAGCGCCGGGTACGTCACCTCGACTCCATCGGCGACACGGCCGTCGACGACCTCGATCATCGACGTGGTCGACACCCCGGCCTCGAGCGCAGCCCGCTTTGCTGCGACCTTGTCGCCGAGCAGCGTCACCTGCTCGGGAGTCGGGCCGACCCAGACGAGTCCGGCATCGATGACCGCCTGAGCGAACGCCGCGTTCTCGGCCAGGAACCCGTAGCCCGGATGGATCGCATCGGCCCCGGTCGCCAGTGCGGCGTCGATGATCGCATCGCCACGCAGGTACGACTCGGCGGGCGTCGACCCGCCGAGTGCCACCGCGACATCGACCGAGTCGACGTGCAACGCGTTCGCGTCGGGGTCGGAATACACGCCGACCGTGTCGATGCCGAGGCGGTGTGCTGTTCGCGCGATGCGCACGGCGATCTCGCCGCGGTTGGCGATCAGCAGTCGGGTGATCGGGCGGACGTCGGTCGGTTCGGTCATCAGTGCCGCCACACGCCGTACTCGGTGGCGCCGCGCACGACGTTGCTGTGCACGGCCGAGAGCGCCATTCCCATCACGGTGCGGCTGTCGGCGGGATGGATGATCCCGTCGTCCCAGAGCCGGCCCGTCGAGTAGAGCGCCGTCGACTCGTGTTCGATCTGCGCCTCGAGCCCGGCGGTCTGCGCGGCGAGCGCCTCCTCGTCGACCTCCATGCCGCGACCGGCGGCGGCGTTGCGAGCGACGATCTCCATCACTCCAGCGAGCTGCTTCGGACCCATGACCGCCACTCGGTGGTTCGGCCAGGTGAAGATGACACGGGGGTTGTAGGCCTTGCCGGCCATGCCGTAGTTGCCAGCCCCGTAACTCGCCCCAACCATCAGGTTGAAGTGCGGCACGGTCGAGTTCGACACCGCGTTGATCAGCTTGGCGCCGTTGCGGATGATGCCGCCCTGCTCGGCCTTCGAGCCGACCATGAACCCGGTGATGTTGTGCAGGAACGCCAGCGGGATGTCGCGCTTGTTGCAGAGCTGGATGAACTGCGCGCCCTTCGACGCCTCCTCGGAGAACAGGATCCCGTTGTTGCCGAGGATGCCGACGGGGAAGCCGTGGATCGAGCCCCAACCGCACACGAGCTTGTCGCCGTAGAGCGGCTTGAACTCCTCGAAGCGGCTGCCGTCGAGCAGTCGGGCGAGCACCTCACGGATGTCGAACGGGATGCGGACGTCGGCCGACGCGCACCCGAGTAGTTCGGCGGGGTCGTACAGCGGTGGGTCGTCGGGCTCGGTCGCACCCGGGCCGAGCTTGCTCCAGCGCAGGTGGCGCACGATGCCGCGGGTGATGCGGATCGCGTCCATCTCGTCGACGGCGAGGTAGTCGGAGAGCCCACTCGTGCGCGAGTGCATCTCGGCGCCGCCGAGCGTCTCCTCGTCGACGATCTCGTCGATCGCCATCTTCACCAAGGGCGGTCCCCCGAGATACGCGGTGCCGCGATCCTTGACGAACACGGTGTAGTCGCTCATCCCCGGTGTGTACGCGCCGCCAGCGGTGTTCGGCCCGAACGCCATCGTGATCGACGGGATGCCGAGCTTGGAGAGTTGGGTGAGGTCCTTAAAGCTCGCACCACCTTGGATGAACAGATCGGCCTGACGTGGCAGGTCGGCGCCAGCAGACTCGTTGAGCACGATCACCGGCAGCCGGTTCTCGCGGGCGATCTCGTGGAACCGCGACCCCTTCTTCCACGTGGTCGGATTGCCCGAGCCGCCGCGGTAGGTCATGTCCGAGCCACTGATGGCGCACTCGACGCCCTCGACGATGCCGATACCGGTGCAGCTCCCGACGCCGACCGGGTCCTGCGTGCCCCATCCGGCGAGCGGGCTCAGTTCGAGAAACGGCGTGTCGGGGTCGACGAGCGCCTCGATGCGCTCGCGCACGAGCATCTTGCCCCGCGTCCGGTGCCGGTCGACGTAACGCTGGCCACCGATGGTGGGCACGCTCGCCAACTCGGTGGCGACGCCGTCCCACAGCGCCTGCATCGCGGCGAGGTTCTCGTGGTACTCGGGCGACCGGGTGTCGAGACGACTGCGGATCACGGTGCCGATGGTCACGGCGATCACCGTAGTGGAGCGGCGCCGACGGGCTCCGAAGCGCAGTCGAAGCGCAGCCGAGGTGTACGGATCGGGTACACCTTGTCCATGGACGTCTCCGAAGTGCTCGCAGACCTGCTCGCGGAGCAGCAGTCGCTCGACGACCTCGTCGCCGATCTCGACGCCACACACTGGGCACGGGCGACACCGAGCCCCGGCTGGAGCGTCGCCGACCAAATCGCCCACCTCGCGTACTTCGATGCGAACGCTGCGCTGGCGATCACCGACCCCGCAGCGTTCCACGACTCGATGCACGCACTGCTCGCTTCGGGTGGCGGCGGCAGCACGTCCACCGACGACCTCGTCCTCGGTCCGTTCCGGGCGATGACTCCCGACGAACTCCTCGCTGCGTGGCGGGCGAACCGCTCGGCGCTGGCCATCGCCGGGGCGACCCTCGCGAACGACACGCGAGTCGCGTGGTACGGCCCGTCGATGGGCGCCAAGTCGTTCCTGACCGCACGGTTGATGGAGGTGTGGGCCCACGGCCAGGACATCGTCGACACCGTCGACGCCTCCCGACCGCCGACGGATCGGCTGCGCCACATCGCCCAGCTCGGGTTCATCACCCGAGGCTGGACCTACCTCAATCGGGGACTCGAAGCCCCGTCGACGCCGGTGCGGGTCGAGCTGACTTCACCGACGGCACAGATCTGGTCGTTCGGGCCCGACGACGCAGCCGAGTCGATCGTCGGGTCGGCCCTCGACTTCTGTCTCGTGACCACCCAGCGTCGCCACGTCGACGACACCGACCTCACGGTCACCGGAGAGAGCGCCCGCGACTGGATGGAGAAGGCCCAACTCTTCGCCGGCCCACCCACCGACGGTCCCCCGCGCCAGACCCGCTGACGCCCCGATCCGAAAAATGCGCACTGGAGCGCCACCGATGGGCTGATCCGCGCACGTTTCGTGAGCCGGCCGGAAGGGTCTCCGAAATGTGCGCAGATCAGCCCGCCGCTGACGCGCTGGTGCGCATTTTTCGGGTGGGTGTGGCGGCGGGTGGGGTGCGTACGCTCGCGGGATGACCAGTGAGATCAGGCCGTTCCGGATCGACGTCGCCGACGAGGTGCTCACCGATCTGCGAGCCCGGCTCGACAACACCCGCTGGCCCGAGCGTGAACTCGTCGACGACTGGTCGCAGGGGACCCCGCTGGCCTACGTGCGCGAGGTGTGCGAATACTGGGCGAACGGCTACGACTGGCGAGAGCGGGAAGCTGCGCTCAACCGATTCGACCAGTACACGATGGCCGTCGACGGGCTGAGCGAACCCGGCGTGCATTTCGTCCACGTCCGTTCGCCGCACGCCGAGGCGATGCCGCTGTTGATCACCCACGGTTGGCCCGGCTCGATCGTCGAGTTCCACAAGGTGATCGAGCCGCTCACGAACCCGACGGCGCACGGGGGCGACGCCGCCGACGCGTTCCACGTCGTGGCCCCGTCGTTGCCGGGCTTCGGGTTCTCTGGCAAGCCCACCGCCACCGGCTGGGGCGTGCAAACCATCGGCGACACGTTTGCGAAACTCATGGCGGCGCTCGGCTACGACCGCTACGTCGCGCAGGGGGGCGACTGGGGGTCAGCGGTGACGACGGCGATCGGTGGCACCGACGTCGAACACTGCGCCGCCATCCACGTGACCCTCGCCATGGGCGCGCGCCCCAAGCTCGACGGCACGCCGACGCCCGACGCGCAGCGCGCGCTCGACGGACTGACGTACTACGCAGAATGGGACTCGGGGTACTCCAAGCAGCAGTCGACGCGGCCGCAGTCGGTGGGCTACGGACTCGTCGACTCGCCCGCAGCGCAAGCAGCGTGGATCCTCGAAAAGTTCTGGGCGTGGACCGACTGCGATGGTCATCCCGAGAACGTGCTCTCGCGCGACGAGCTGCTCGACAACATCATGCTGTACTGGATCAACGGCAACGGCGCCTCTTCGGCCCGGCTCTACTGGGAGAGCTTCGGCAAGGGACCACGACCGGTCACCGTCACGATCCCGTCGGGATTCACCGCCTATCCGAAGGAGATCGCACCTCCCGTTCGGGCATGGGTGGAGGACGCCTTCACCGACATCCGCTACTGGAACGAGCAGCCTCGGGGCGGTCACTTCGCCGCATTCGAGGTGCCCGAGCTGTTCGTCGACGACCTGCGCGCCTGCTTCGGCCAGTTCCGCTGAGCGCCGGTCCGGTCCGGTAACTTGACCCGCGGGTCAAGTCCCTCGACGTCCCACCTCGACTGCCGCCCATGACCGCCACTCCTGAGATCGCCCTTCCCGAGCACGGACACCGCCCAGGCACCGCCCGGGCGGCGTTCTCGTACCGCAGTTTCCGCGTGATCTTCATCGGACTGGCGCTGTCGAACATCGGCACGTGGATGCAGAACTTCACGCTGCCGGCATACATCGACGATCGCACGGGTCGCCCTGCGCTCGTCGGTCTGATGGTGTTCGCACAGCTCGGACCGCTGCTCGTGCTCTCGATTCCCGGGGGCGTTATCGCCGATCGGGTCTCGAAACAGAAGCTCCAGCTCTCGATGCAGTCCGCGTCCGTCGTGCTCACCATCGCCATTGCGTACTTCGTCTCCCGCGACCTCGCGCTGTGGACGATCTTCGCCGCCCAGCTCGGCATCGGCATCGCGAACGCGCTCAACGCTCCGGCGTTCCAGTCGTCGATGCCGCTGCTCGTGCACCGCCGCGACCTGCCAGGCGCGATCTCGCTGAACTCGGCGATGATCAATGGCACACGAGTCATCGGACCCGTGCTCGCCGCGATCCTCGCCGTCGTCGGGCTCAGCGTGGCGAGCATCTTTCTCGTCAATGCGGCGACCTACCTCTTCTTCATCGCCGCCCTGCTGATCGTGCGGATGCCAGACGTGCGAAGTGGCAGCACCGCTCGCGGTTTCCGATCGCTGACGGTCGGGCTGAAGATCGCCAAGGAACGCCTCGTCTTGAACCGGCTGCTGCTCGGCATGTTCCTGTTCTCGCTGTTCAGCCTGGTCTACATCGGTCTGTTCCCGTCGATCGCCCGACTCAATTTCGACATCGCACCCGACAGCGCCACCTACCGTTGGCTCTACGC
>JBGTCW010000380.1:0-2174 GCA_041748635.1 Ilumatobacteraceae bacterium
GTCGAGCGGGAGTTCGCGGCCGCCGAGTACCCGCTCATGGCCGACCACATCCGCTACCACTTCGATCCCGACCACACGCCCGGCGACCGGCCCGACGAATTCCGCTTCGTCCTCGACCTCATCCTCGACGGACTGGAGCGACAGCGAGACGCCGACCGCCCCGACCACAGCTAATCCTCGATGACGTCGAGCCCCTGCTCCCGGAGTCGCGCCAGGTTGTCGAGCATCTCGTTCAGCACCTCGGGCGAGTGCCCCTCCCACTCCTGCAACTCGCCGACGACACGCATCGCATCCCGAGTCCGGTACGACTGCGTGATGTTGCCGGGGAACCGCTTGTTCGTGACGTTGGGATCGTCCTCGAACGGGCCCGTGGGCTCGACCACGTAGATGCGCCCTCGCTCGCCGGATCCAGCACGGGAAGCGGCCAACTCGGCTCCCCAGACCGCTGTCTCGACCAGTGCCGAGAAGTAGACGTGGTTGGAGGTGCGGCCATCCTGGTAGTTGGAGTCGTGACCCGGGACGAGCTGATCGCCGACCTCGAGGCTGATCCTCGTGCCGTGGAAGAACGGTCCCTCGACGTGATCGCACCGGTCGAAGGTCACCGGCACGTGTACGACGTCGTCCGCCGCCGCGGTCGACCGCGTCTCCTGAGCGACTTTCCGGTTCGTCACCGAGTCCTCCGATCTCGTGGTGATGGCGTCGTGTGACCCGTTGGACGGAAGCAGAAATCCGGACGTGCAACAAGCCCATCACCCTCACCTCCATCGAGGATGGCAACGAGATCGCGTGGCCGTCGATCGATGCGATCCGTTGCGGGTCTTGACAAGAAATCCTGTCAAAGGATACCGTGGTGTTCGTGGACGACGTTCGAGTGCTCGCCGACGCCGCCGCCGTGGAGGTGGCGCTCGACCCGATCCGGGCCTCGATCCTCCATGCGTTGAGCGAACCGGGGTCGGCGACCACGATCGCAGCGGCGGTGGGGTCGACCCGTCAGAAGGTGAACTATCACCTGAAGGCGTTGGAGGCCCACGGACTCGTCGAGTTGGCCGAAGAACGTGCGTGGGGCGGCATCACCGAACGATTCGTGCGTCGTACCGCTCGCCACCTCGTCGTGGCTCCCGACGTGGTGCAGGGCGCCGCCATCGATCCGAACGCGGTCGCTGATCATCTGTCGGCCGCGTATCTGATCGCCGTGAACGCTCGCACCGTGTCCGAGGTCGGTGCGATCGCCGCCAGCGCGGCGACCGGAACACGTCTGCCGACCCTGACCGTCGACACGGTGATCGGGTTCCGGTCGCCCGACGATCGTGCGGCGTTCGCCTCGGATCTCCAATCTGCCGTCGCTGCGTTGGTCGCTCGCTACCACAGCGACGACGGGCGACCGCACCGCCTGACCGTCTCGTCATATCCCCGACCCGAGGAGCCCTCGTGACCAGTCCCGACCGACCCGCCGATCCCGACCGTGTCGAGCACCGGATGGAGCGCACCTACGAGGTGGCCGCCAGCCCCGAACAGGTGTGGGACGCCATCGCCACCGCCGACGGGATCGCCGCCTGGATGGTGCCGACCCGACTCGACCCGCAGAACGGTGGCGCCGTGTCGTTCGATGTCGGGGGCTTCTGGTCGCACGGCATCGTCACCGAGTACACACCACCGAGGCGTTTCGCATACGCCGAACCGTGGCCGAGCGAGCCCGGCATGCCCACGGCCGATCGCGACCTGTCGTCGATCACCCCGATCGCCACCGAGTTCCTGATCGAAACGGCAGGTGGCAGTTGCGTGATCCGCGTCGTCTCGAGTGCGTACGGGAGCGGGGCGGAGTGGGAGAACGAGTTCTTCTCCGAGATGGCGGTCGGCTGGGGCGAGATGCTCGACAACCTCGCCACCCATCTCGGTCGTGCCTGACGCAGCGGCAGTAGTGTCACGCCGCAATGGGCGGCGACACCACCGACATCGTCGTGTTCGTGTTGGTGGTCGGCGCGAGGTTCCTCGTCCCGCTGCTGATCCCGAGGTTCCCGCTCCCGGCCATCGTTGCCGCGCTCGTGATCGATGCCGTCGACAAGGGGATCTTCGAGCAGTTCACCAACCTCGACCTCGACGCCTACCAGAGCTACGACAAGGCGCTCGACATCTACTACCTCACGATCGCCTACGTGTCGGTGCTGCGGAACTGG
>JBGTCW010000381.1:0-2828 GCA_041748635.1 Ilumatobacteraceae bacterium
GTCGGGGAGCGCCGCGTGGACATCGTGAACCGCACGCACTGCCACCGGGTGAATCGCCCGACCCGACAGGCCGCCGCCACCCGCCCCGAGCGTCGGCGACAGCGTCCGCTGGTCGTACGCGAGTCCGAGCAGGGTGTTGACGCAGGTCACGGCCTCCGCTCCGGCCTCGATCACCGCAGCCGCGACGTCGATGATGCGGTCGGTGTTGGCGCTGAGCTTTGCCCACCGGGGGCGGCCGCAAGCGGCCGTCGCAGCGATCACCTCGCTCGACAACGCGGGATCGTGCGCGAAGATCGCGCTCCGACCCTCGAGGTTGGGGCACGACAGATTCACCTCGACGGCGATCACCTGGGGCGGCGCAGCGGCGAGCAGCTCGGCCGCCCGAGCGAAGTCCTCGACGCTTCGACCCCAGATGCTCGCGACGACGGTCGCCCCTGACTCGACAAGGTCGCCGACGACGTGATCGAGCCAGTACCGCACGCCCGGGCCCTGCAGGCCGACGGCATTGATCATCCCCTGGGGTGTCGGGTGCAGGCGCGGGGCCGGATTTCCGGGCCACTCGTAGGCGGCGAGCGACTTGGTGACCACGGCGCCGAGCGACGATAGGTCGAGATGACCGGCCAGTTCGGTGCCGTAGCCGGCTGTGCCCGACGCGGTCATCACCGGAGCGGCCAACGTGACGCTGCCGACGGTGACCGAGGTGTCGATCACGTTGCGTGGTACTCCTGGAGCGACTTCACCGTGAGCAGCTCACCCTCACGCTCCGACAACCCCTGCACCGCAGCGAGTGCTGCGTCGACCGTGGTGACGCAGCTCACCCGGTGCAGGCTGGCCGCCTTGCGGATCTGCTCGCCGTCACTGCGGCCGAGGGCACCCCGAGGGGTGTTCACCACGAAGCTGATCTTGCCGTCAGCGATCAGGTCGACCGCCGTGATCTGCGCCGAACCCTCCTCGCCGTCAGCGACCTCCTGCACCTTGGCGACCACCTGATCGACCGGTGAGTCGAACGCCGCCAGGTAGTCCGCCGTGCCCTCGGTTGCAGCGATCCCGAGCCCCAGAGCGCGGAACCGCTTGGCGACCACGAGGCCGGCGGGCTTGTCCGGGTCGGCCAGCGACAGGAACACGGTCCCCGTAGTGGGCAGGATCGTTCCCGCCGCCAATTCTGCCTTGTAGAACGCTCGCCCGAACGAGTCGGCGATCCCCATCACCTCGCCGGTCGAACGCATCTCCGGCCCGAGGGCCGGGTCGACCTCGGGGAACCGGTTGAACGGCATCACCGCCTCCTTCACCGCGACGTGGCCGACGATCGGATCCTTCAGCAGGCCCTCGGTGCGGAGTTCGGCGAGCGTTGCGCCGAGCATCACCCTTGTGGCCACCTTCGCCAACGGAACGCCGGTCGCCTTCGCGACGAACGGGACCGTGCGACTGGCGCGCGGGTTGGCCTCAATCACGTACACCGTGGTGCCGAGCACCGCGTACTGCACGTTGATCAGGCCGCGTACGTCGAGGTACTTCGCGATCGCCGCGGTGTACGACTCGATCACCTCGACCACCCAGCCCGGCAGGGTCGGTGGTGGCAGGGCGCACGCCGAGTCGCCGGAGTGCACGCCGGCTTCCTCGACGTGCTCCATGACGCCACCGATCAGAACCTCACCGGTGTGGTCGCGGATCGCGTCGACGTCGAGTTCGGTGGCGTCTGCCAGGAAGCGGTCGATGAGCACCGGACGCGTGGCGGAGAGTCCGCCCTCCCTGCCCAGGCTCCCGAACCCGGCGAGTTCCTCCATCGCCCTGGCGAGATGGTTGCGGTCGTGCACGATCTGCATCGCACGCCCGCCGAGCACGTAGCTCGGGCGCACCAGCACCGGGAACCCGATGTCGTCGGTGATGGCCAACGCCTGTTCGAGGTCGATCGCCGTCCCGCCGGGTGGCTGTGGGATCCGCAGTTCGTCGCAGATCTCGTTCCAACGTTGGCGATCCTCTGCGGCGTCGATCGAGTCTGGCGACGTGCCAGCGACGAGTTCGGCCGGGATGAGTCCGGACAGCTTCAGCGGGGTCTGACCCCCGAGGGACACGATCACCGCTTCGGGCTGTTCGCACGCGATGACGTTGAGCACGTCCTCCTTGGTCAGCGGTTCGAAGTACAGACGGCTCGACGTGTCGTAGTCGGTCGACACGGTCTCCGGGTTGCAGTTGACCATGATCGTCTCGAACCCGGCGTCGCGTAGGGCGAACGACGCATGCACGCAGCAGTAGTCGAACTCGATGCCCTGCCCGATGCGGTTGGGTCCCGATCCGAGGATCACGACCTTGCGGGCAGCGGATGGCCGGACTTCGCTCTCGTCTTCGTACGTCGAGTAGTGGTACGGCGTCTCTGCGGGGAACTCGGCCGAACACGTGTCGACCGTCTTGTAGGTGGGCAGCACGCCGGCACCCTCACGGGCCGTGCGCACGTCGTCCTCCGCGACAGACCAGAGATGCGCGAGCTGGCTGTCGGAGAAGCCGAGGCGTTTCGCACGGCGCCACGCCCGCCGAGTCATCGCGTCGAATCCGGTGTCGGCCAGCACGGCCCGCTCCTCGGAGATCATCGACATCTGATCGAGGAACCATGGGTCGATGGACGTCGCCTCCTGTACTTCGTCAATCGACACACCCCGGTGCAGGAGCGTCCCGACCTGTTGGATGCGGTCCGCGGTCGGGATCGCGGCCTGCGCGAGCAGTTCGTCGTCCGAGAGGTCATCCAACTGCTCCTCCGCCGGGTCGCAGCCCAGTCCGAGACGACCCTGTTCGAGCGAGCGCAACGCCTTCTGCAGACTCTCGGGGAAGGTGCG
>JBGTCW010000382.1:0-2704 GCA_041748635.1 Ilumatobacteraceae bacterium
CGCAGCGACCAGCGCGCCGGCGATCTCATCGCCGGCATCGAGTGCAACGTTTGCGCGTCGGACGGTGTCGAACAGCAGCGCCGTCGCCCTCGGGGTGTCGAGGTCGTCGTCCATCGCAGAGCGGAACTCGTCGAGCACACCGGCGTCGGGCTCGGCGACAGCGACACCCGCAACCCGCGCGGCGAACGCATCGAGGCCGGCCAGCGCCTTGACGGCTGCGTCGATGTTGTCGCCGGTGATCTTCATCGGGCTGCGGTAGTGCGACTGCAGCAGCACCATCCGGTAGGCGCGCTGGTCGTACAGATCGATCAGGTCGAGCAGGTTCGACACGTTGCCGAGACTCTTCGACATCTTCTCGCCCTCGGCGTCGACCACGAACCCGTTGTGCATCCAGTGGTTGGCGAACTTCTTGCCGAGCGCGACCGCCTGTGCGCGCTCGTTCTCGTGGTGCGGGAACCGGAGGTCCTGACCGCCGCAGTGCAGGTCGAACCCCTCGCCCAACAGGTCGAGGCTCATCACCACGCACTCCGAGTGCCAGCCGGGTCGCCCCTCGCCCCACGGCGAGGACCACGAGGGCTCGCCGGGCTTGGTGAACTTCCAGAGCGCGAAGTCCGCCGGATGTCGCTTCTGGTCGGCGCCGAACACCTCGCGGTCGCCCCCACCCACGCGCATGTCATCGACCGACTGATGTGCGAGCAGCCCGTAGTCGTCGACGGACTCGACCGCCATGTAGATCCCGTCGTCGGTCAGGTATGCGTGGTCGGACTCGATCAACTCACCGATCATCTCGACCATCTCGTCGACGTAGTCGGTGGCGTGGGGAACGTCGGTGGGACGCTGCACGTTGATGCCGCTCATCGCCTCGAACCACACCGCCTCGCACTTCGTGGTGATGTCCTGCCACGGTCGACCTTCACGCTCGGCGCGTTCGATGATCTTGTCCTCGATGTCGGTCACGTTCGACACGAGCCGCACGTCGAGGCCGGACCATTCGAGGTAGCGCCGCAGGATGTCGTACACCAGCGTGGCCCGCCCGTGGCCGAGGTGCGGCGGTCCGTACACCGTCGGTCCGCACAGGTAGATGCCGACCTTGCCCGGCTCGCGAAGAGCCAGCTCGCGCACGGATCGCGTGGCGGTGTCGTAGAGGTGCAGCACGGTGGGGAAGTCTACGAGCGCACCCACGGCGCAGCCCGGCACCGTTTCCGACGGTGAGCCCAGGTAGGGAATCCCCCAGGGTGGAGACACCGGGGTGCCCCATCGAACGGCGAACACGAGATGCGTACGTTCGAGACATGACCCGAACGTTGTCGCCTCCCACCTACTCCAGCCCGCCGTCCGCCACCCCCGACGCCACCGTTGGCGCTGTTCGCGCCGTCTCGGCCACCAAGATCCACGGCACCGGCGACACTCGCGTCGTCGCGCTCGACGACGTGTCGGTCGAGATCCCTCGTGGGCGGTTCACCGCGATCATGGGCCCGTCGGGCTCGGGCAAGAGCACGCTGATGCACTGCCTGGCCGGCCTCGACACGCTCACCTCGGGCCAGGTCTGGCTCGGTGACACCGAACTCGGCACGCTCAACGACCGTCGCCTCACCACCCTGCGCCGGGAGCGCATCGGGTTCGTGTTCCAGTCCTTCAACCTCCTCCCGACGCTCGACGCCTACGAGAACATCGTGCTGCCGATCCGGTTGTCCGGGGCCAAGGTCGACGCCGCGTGGGTCGATGACATCGTGGGCGTCGTCGGTCTCGGCGATCGCGTGCGGCACCGACCGAGCGAGCTGTCGGGAGGCCAACAGCAGCGCGTCGCCGTCGCCCGGGCCCTGGCGTCGCGTCCACAGGTCGTCTTCGCCGATGAACCGACCGGCAACCTCGATCGTCATTCCAGCCAAGAGGTGCTCGCCTTCCTCCGTCGTGCCGTCGACGACTTCGACACCACCGTCGTCATGGTCACCCACGACGCCGTCGCAGCATCGTTCGCCGACGACGTACTGTTCCTCGCTGACGGCCGCATCGTCGACCGCCTCTCGGACCCGTCCGTCGACGGGGTGCTCGACCGCATGAAGTCGCTCGAGGTCTGACGATGTTCCGCTTCGCTCTCCGCGATCTCTGGGCTCGCCGGCGCCGCCTGATCGCCACCTCGACTGCGGTCGTGCTCGGCGTCGCCTTCCTGTTCGCCACCCTCACCCTCGCCGACACGCTCCGCTCAGGGCTCGGGTCGCTCTACGCCGAGCAGAACGCCGGTCTCGACGTCACCGTTCGCAACTCGACCGTGCTCGGCTCCGACGACCTGCAACGACGGGCCACGCTCGACGCGTCGCTCGCCGACGAACTCGCCACGATCGACGGCGTCGACCGTGTGCGGCCCGTGATCGAGGGCACCGCCCAGATCGTCGCCGCCGATGGCACCGACCTCGGCGGCAACGGGCCTCCCACCATGGCGATCAACTGGATCGACGACAGCGAGTTGAACGCGTTCGACATCATCGACGGTCGACCTCCCGCACCGGTCGGCGCCGACCAGCCCGTCGAGGTCGTGATCGACCAACTGTCGGCGAGCGACGGCGACCTCGCCGTCGGCAGCCTCACGTCCGTCAAGACGCCACAGGCAACATCGGCGAAGGTCGTCGGCATCGCCAGCTTCGCCGGTCGGGACAGCCTCGGCGCGGCCACGTGGGTCGCGTTCACCGACGACGACGCCCGCCGC
>JBGTCW010000383.1:0-2583 GCA_041748635.1 Ilumatobacteraceae bacterium
GCACCGTCGGGAAGCGTCGGACCGAGCGTTCGGTACAGCACGATCGGTGCGAGTGCGCCGAGCGTCGGGTCGGCGGTGGTTGCCTCGAAGAACGCTGCGGCGAACTCCGAGCGACCCAGTCGTGCCGCGACGTTCAGGGGCGCGAGTTGCTCCGGTGTGATGGCGCCGAGCGCCTCGACGAGGCGCGCGTGGATCTCGGGCTCGGGCAGTGGGCCGTCGGGAGCGGGGATCACGGGCCGGCGGAGATGGAACACGTTGTGGGGGAACTCGAAGTTGAAGAACGTCGCTTCCCACTTCTCGAACTGACTCGGCGCCGGGAGCACGTAGTCGGCGAGGCGCGCCGTCTCGGTCATCGACACGTCGATCACCACCACCAACTCGAGCGACTCCAACGCCTCGCGCATCCGTTGGCTGTCGGCGAGGCTGTGGGCCGGGTTGCCACTCTCGACGAGCATCGCTCGGTACCGGGCGGGGTGATCGGTGAGGATCTCGTCGGGGATCACGTTGCACGGCACGAGCCCGCTGATGATACGCGCCCCCACCACCGGTGACCGCTTCGTCTCACTCGTCGGTCCGTCGTTGCGCACCAGCGAGATGATCGACGACGCCATGTACTGCGTGCCCTCGCGCCCGAAGTTGCCGGTGAGCGCCCACAGCAGCTTCTCCAGCCAGCTGTTCATCGTCGAGTGCCGGTTCATCTGGATCCCGAGGTCCTCGAACACGGCGACACTCGACGCCGCCGCGATGCGCTCGGCTGCGGCACGGATCGACGATTCGTCGACACCGCAGCGGTTGGCGTGGTCGGCGATGTCGATCGCTTCGAACTCGGCTGCGATGTCGTCGAACCCGCTGACGTGGGACGCGATGAACTGCCGGTCGACGAGCCCGTCCTGCACGATCGCGGCCACCATCGCCGAGAGACAGAACGCGTCGGTGCCCGGCTTGACCTGGAGGTGGATGCCGTGCCCGTTCGAGACGGCGAGCTCCGCCGTCTCGCTGCGCCGCGGATCGATCACGATGATCGCCCGGGCAGGGTCGTTGGCGATCTCCTTGAGCGTGGTTCGGGCGCGGGGGATGCCGTGGCTCTGCCACGGGTTCTTGCTGACGAACAGCGCCACCTCGCAGTGTTCGAAGTCGGCGCGCACGCCACCACCGATCATCTGGCCGTTGACCCAGAACTCACCGGTCTTCTCCTGGGACAGTGCGTTCGCCTTGTACTTCGCGCCGAGTGCGCGCAGCGTCGCCCCGCTGTAGCTGCCACCGAGATGGTTCCCCTGCCCGCCCCCGCCGTAGTAGAAGATCGTCTCCCCGCCGTGGGTGTCTCGCACCTCGGCCAAGCGTCGAGCGACCTCCCGGATGGCGGTGTTCCAGTCGATCTCCTCGAACGTGCCGTCGTCACGGCGGCGCAGCGGATGACGGAGACGTGTGCCGCGCTGGTAGTGATCGAGACGCAGCGCCTTCTCGCAGGTGTAGCCCCGACTGGCCGGATGGGCCTTGTCACCGCGGACGCGCTCGAAGCCGAGCCCGTCGTCGGCGACGCGCACCTCGATGCCGCAGTTGCACTCGCACAGGATGCAGGCCGTGGGCTGCCAGTCCTGCATCGTCGGGAGCATGGTCATCGGCGAACAGTAGGCGAGTGCATTGCATGACGCAACCCACCCGGTCAACGAACGTCTGCGGCGATCCTGAACCCGGGACCGGCCTTGGCGCGGACGTTGTCGAGACGGACCGGCCCTCCGCACGACGAGCACACGAACACGGGCACGGTGTCGGCGCCGCAGGCATGGGTGAACACCAGCGGAGGGCCACCGGGCGCCTCGTGCTCGTCGCCCCAGTTCATCAGTGCGACGATCACCGGGAACAGATCCCGTCCGCGAGGCGTGAGCCGGTACTCGAAGCGCTCCGGCGCGTCCTGGTACTTGACCCGCGACACCAATTCGTGTTCGACGAGCGTGCCGAGCCGGTCGCTGAGGATGTTGCGAGCGATTCCGAGGTTCGCCTGGATCGCCTCGAAGCGCCGCTGGCCGAGCATGATGTTGCGCAACACGAGCAGCGTCCACCACTCGCCCACGATGTCCAACGATTGCGCCACCGAGCACTGGAGGTGCGCCACGCTCCTGCGTTTCATGATGCAATGCTATGCCGCGCGGGTGGCCTGGCTGGGCGCGGCCGTGCGACCCCCGACCTGCGGTCCATTACGCTGTGGAGAGTGGAGGGCGACGGGTCGGCGCAGGTGATGTCGATCGATGGCTGACCGCCTCATCTCGCTGGCTGCCGGAACGGTGCTGGACATCTCCGCGGCGGACGCGGTCGAGGTCGCCGCGGCGGCCGGGTTCGGAGGCGTCGGCATCTGGTTCGACGCGTCGACGTGGACGGATGAAGACACCGCACGCGTCGCCGCCCGTCTCGACGCGACCGGTATCGCAGCGCTCGACATCGAACCGGTGATCCTCGGACGCGATCACGACCAGGGCGACGCGCTCGTCGACGTCGCCGCCGAGCTCGGTGCGCGCCACGTGCTCCTCGCCAGCGGTTCGGCGGAGCGAGGGGCCGTCGTGGAGCGCTTCGCAGCGCTGTGCGAGC
>JBGTCW010000384.1:0-2492 GCA_041748635.1 Ilumatobacteraceae bacterium
CGGGGGGCGTTCGTCGAGGGCGACACCGTGGACATCGCCGGTCCGGACGGCCGAGCCTTCGCCCGGGGCCTGGCGGCTGTTGACGCCGTCGTGGCACGTGGATCGGTCGGGCTCCGGACCGCGGACCTGCCCGTCGGCGTAAACCACGAGGTGGTCCACCGAGACGACCTGGTCGTGCTCCCAACCTGATGTACCCCGTTCACGTTGCAGTTCGGATGGGATGGGCCGTCCGGACTGCAACGCGAACGGTCAGTGGCGGCCGGGGAGGCGTCTGCGGGCGGCGTCGAGCTCGGGGGCGCGCAGGAGCGCGAGCACTCCGAGGTACACCGCGATGCCGACCACGGAACCGACGCTCAGGCGCACCACGGCGTCGATCCCGGTGTTGCCGCCGACCTGCTGGGTGACGAGCCACACCGCCTCGGCCATGAGGATCGCAGCGAGCAGCATGCGGCCGATGCTCGACAGCAGCGGACGGACGGCGAAGCCGGGCACCTTGTAGCTCAGGATCTGCATCGCCCACACTGACGAGACGACGTACGCGAGGGCGAACGCCAGGCCGAGGCCGAGCACGCCGTAACGGCCGACGAGCACGAACGCCAGGACGATGTTGATCGCGTTCTCGACGACGTTGATCTTGAACGGGGTCTTGGTGTCCTTGTGCGCGTAGAACCCGCGGAGCGTGAACATGTAGATCGAGAAGGCGCCGAGACCGATGGAAAGACCCGCCAGGGCGCGCTGGGCGGCGTCGGCGGCCTCGGCGCTGAACTCGCCGCGCTGCAGCAGCGCTCCGATGATCGGTTGGCGGAGCACGAAGATGCCGACGCCGGCCGGAATCGTGAACAGTGCCGTCATCCTCAGGCCGAGTGACGCTTGATCGACGAAGCCGGCGCGATCGCGCCGGGCCACCGACCGTGACATCTCGGGTTGGAACGTGGTGGCGATGGACACCGCCAACAGTCCGTGCGGGAGCACGAAGAACGTGAAGGCGTTGATGTAGGCCGATGCGTCACTCGATCCGGGTTCGGCGAGGTTGCGAACCACCAGCAACGCGACCTGGTTGGCGACGACGAACCCGATCGTCCAGAACGACAGCGACAGCAGTTTGCGCACCGCCGGGTGACGGAAGTCGAACCTCGGCCGGAATCGGAACCCGGTGTTGGCCATCGCGGGGAGCAGGACGACTGCCATCGACGCGATACCGACGGTGGCGCCGAGCCCGAGCGTCCAGCGCAGCCGGTCGTCGCTCAACACCTGTTCGAGTTGCCAGTCGGCCGATCCAGCGTTCGGGAGCGAGAGCAGGAACGCGATGATCACGAGGTTCGGAAGTATCGGGCTCCACGCCGCCGCGAAGAACCGACGTCGGCTGTTGAGGAACGCTGTGGCGAGCCCCGTGAGCCCGTAGAAGAAGATCTGGATCAGGAAGATCCGGGCGAGGGTGGTGCCGACCGACCGGTACACGTCGGCGTCGATGCCGTCGGCGACGTTCACCGAGTACAGCCCGAAGATCAACGGCGCCGCGAGGACGGCGACGGCGGTCAGGGCGCCCATCAGCACGACGGAGACCGTGAGGATCACGTTCGTGGCCTCGTCGTCGTCCTGTTCGACGAACGTCGAGAACAGCGGCACCAGCGTGGCCGACAGCAGCCCGCCGAGCAGCAGGTCGTAGACGATGTTCGGGGTCTCGTTGGCGATCAGATAGGCGTCGCTCAGCGCCGTCTGGCCGAGCACGTAGCCGAGCACGACGATGCGCAAGAGGCCGGTGACCCGCGAGATTGCCGTGCCGCTGGCAACGACGACGTTGCTCCGCAGCAGCCCACTCATCCGAGAGGACGCTAGTTCCGGGCCACCCACCCCACCTGGGCAAGCGTTACAACAGGGGTCAGACCCGCGATGTAACAGCACGATGTGTTCGGGCCCCACGATTGCCCGCGCCGTTACATCGCGGGTCTGACCCCTGTTGTAACGGGAGGGCATCCGATTGACCCGTGGGTCAAGACGACGGGTAGCGTCGTCTACATGACGACCACGGAGGCCGGAGCGCTCGGCAGTACCACCCCCCGTTTCGAGAGCGTGCAGTCGGTGCGAGACGCCCTGCGCGACGCGAACTACCTGGCCGACGATGGCATCGCCGGTGTTGCCTACCTGGCAGACCGGTTGCAGAAGCCGGTGCTCGTCGAGGGTCCCGCCGGCACCGGCAAGACGCAGCTCGCGAAGTCGATCGCCGAGATCACCGACGCCCGGCTCATCCGCCTGCAGTGCTACGAGGGCCTCGACGAGAGCAAAGCCCTCTACGAGTGGAACTACAAGAAGCAGCTGTTGCGCATCCAGACTGAGCGCGGCGAGCAGGGCGAGGACTGGACGGAGATCAAGGACGACATCTTCTCCGACGAGTTCCTCCTCACCCGTCCGCTCCTCGAAGCGATCACCGCCACCGACCCGGTGGTGCTGCTGATCGACGAGGTCGACCGCGTCGAGGTCGAGACCGAGGCGCT
>JBGTCW010000385.1:0-4279 GCA_041748635.1 Ilumatobacteraceae bacterium
TTGCAACAGCGGCGCCACCAGGCTCCAGCGTCCCTGTCCGGCGGGCGGACCCAGACGCGTGAGACGACCGGGCCGAGGTCGGCTCCGAACCTTCGACCGGCTCGTCGCCGACGTGACCCTGGCGCCACCGAGGACAGCGCGCAGCGGTGCGAGCGAGTCGTTGGTCACTTCGCCGGCCCAGACGAGATCCCACAAGGCGACGAGCAATTCCTGGTCGGATGCGACGGGTGACGCCATCCGGAGCTGACCCCAGAAGCTCGCTCCCTGCTCGCCGAGCAGCGTGCGGATCGCGTCGTGAAGAGCGCCGTCAGGCGGCTCCCGCTGCTCCCACCCCGGCGCGAGAACCGCCAGCTGGTCGGCGAAGCACAGCCGCACACGACCGTCGCGTGCGCCGAGTCCACCGGCACCGATCCACACCACCTCCCCTGACGTGCAGAGTTCGTCGAGCATCGACGGTCGGTAGGACCGCACCCGCGCGGCGAGCACGTCGGACTCGATCGTCGACGCGACGAGCGCAGCTCCGGACAGCACGCCGAGCGTCTCGACCAGCGCTTCCATCCCCCGCCGTTGCGCTGGGATGTCGTGCCACGCAGTGAGGAATCGCGCAAAGGCGTCCTGTTCGACCGGCTCGACCTCCTTGCGCAGCGTCGCCAACGAGCGGCGGCGGAGCTGGCGCAACACGTCGACATCGCAGAACTCACGGCTGACTCCACCGGGCCGGAACTCGCCGACGACCAGGCGTTCATCGCCCTCGAGCCCGGCGAGGGCACCAGCGATCCGTTCCGATGGCGCGCCGAATCGTGCAGCGACGTCGGCGGTCAGGAACGGACCGTGCGTGCGGGCGTAGCGTCCGACCAACTCCTCGAGCGGGCGGGCGACCGGATCGGTGAACGCCATCGGCAGGCCGAGCGGCAGCGAGCAACCGAACGCATCCCGGTACTTCGCGGCGTCCTCGGCAGCGGCGTAGCGAGTCTCGCCACCGAGCGCGATCTCGATCACCCGTTTCTCGGCGACGAGCAGTTCGAGCCACGGAGCCGGATCGGATCCATCGGTCGGCTCGCACCGCAGTCCCACCTCGACAGCGGTCAGGTCGCCGACGCGGCGGAACACGTCGTGGAGCTCGTCGGCCGATCGGGCACGGCGACCGTCGGCGAGGCACTGCAGCTCGAGCTCGACGTCGGCGAGCACGTCGGGGTCGAGCAGCTCGCGCAGCTCCTCGGCGCCCAGCAGATCGCGCAGCAGATCGCGGTCGAGTGCGAGGGCAGCGGCGCGCCGTTCGGCGAGCGGGGCGTCGCCCTCGTACATGTACGCCGCGATCCAGTTGAACAGCAGGCTCGACGCCATCGGGCTCGCCTTGCCGGTGTCGACGGTGACCACCCGCACCGCTCGCGACCGCAACTGACCGAGCACCTCGCGCAGCGCCGGCACGTCGAACACGTCCTGCAGACATTCGCGAGACGTCTCCAACAGGATCGGGAATGTCGGGTACTTCGCCGCCACCGCAAGCAGGTCGGCGGCGCGTTGGCGCTGCTGCCACAGCGGCGTCCGCCGATCGGGACGGCGACGCGGGAGCAGGAGGGCACGACCGGCGCACTCGCGAAAGCGTGCCGAGAACAGCGAGGTCTGGGGCAACGTTGCGACCACCAGCTCGTCGATGTCCTCCGGGTCGATCATCAGCGATTCGATCGGCAACTCGACCGCCGACTCCGGCAGTCGGATGACGATGCCGTCGTCGCCCCACATCGTCTCGACCGGGATGTCGAACTGGTCCATCAGCCGTCGCTCGATCGCCATCGCCCACGGGGCGTGCACCGGGGTACCGAACGGGCTGAGGATGCACACCCGCCAGTCGCCGATCTCGTCCTGGAACCGCTCGACGACGACCGTTCGATCGTCCGGCACTGCGCCGGTCGCTTCGACCTGCTCAGCGAGGTACTGCTGGAGGTTGCTGGCTGCGAACGCATCGAGGGAGTAGTGCTGCATCAGCCGGTCGGTGGCTGCCCGCTCGTCGAGTTCGCGGATCTCACGCACGAACGCTCCGAGCGCCCGGCCCAACTCGAGTGGACGGCCAGGGCGGTCGCCGTGCCAGAACGGCATCTTGCCCGGCTGGCCCGGCGCCGGGGTGACGGTGACTCGTTCGAAGGTGATGTCCTCGATCCGCCACGTCGAGGCGCCGAGGACGAACGTCTCGCCCGGGCGGCTCTCGTACACCATCTCCTCGTCGAGTTCGCCCACCCGGGTGCCGTCGGGCAGGAACACACCGAACAGCCCGCGGTCGGGGATCGTGCCGCCGCTGGTGACCGCAAGCCGCTTCGAGCCGTCGCGGGCGCGGAGGCGGTCGTTGATGCGGTCCCACACGATGCGTGGCCGGAGTTCGGAGAACTCCTCGCTCGGATACCGACCGGACAGCAGGTCGAGGACGTTGCCGAGCAGGTCGTCGGAGGTGTCCGCGAAGCTCGCACACCGGCGCACCAGCGTGGCGACGTCAGCCACCGAGCACTCCTCGACGATGGCGACGTGAGCCACGATCTGCTGGGCGAGCACGTCAAGCGGATTGCGCAGGTACCGGGTGGACTCGATCTCGCCGTCGATCATGCGGCGCACGACCACGGCGGTCTCCAGCAGGTCGCCGCGATGCTTCGGGAAGATCGAGCCACGCGACGGTTCGCCGACCGAATGACCGGCGCGACCGATGCGCTGCAGACCACGGCTGACTGCGCCGGGAGACTCGACCTGGATCACGAGATCGACCGCCCCCATGTCGATGCCCAGCTCCAGCGATGATGTGGCCACGATCGCACGGAGCTCACCGCGCTTGAGCCGGTCCTCGATCACCACCCGCTGCTCTCGTGCCAACGACCCGTGATGGGCGCGCACGAGCTCGTCGAGGATCTCACCAGTGACCGGGTCGACGATTCCGGGAACACCTTCCTCGATCGCCAGTTCGTTCAGCTTGGCGGCCAGACGTTCGGCAGCGCGCCGGGCGTTGCAGAAGATGATCGTCGTGCGGTTGGCGAGGATCCGGGTGAGGATCTCGGGGTAGATGCTCGGCCAGATCGACGTGCGCCGCTCGGTGAGCGCGGCCGTCGCCGGGCCCGGAGTCAGCTCGACGCGCACCTGACCGAGGGTCGACATGTCCTCGATCGGGATGACCACTTCGACCTCGAGCGCCTTGCGGATGCCCGCATCGACGATCCGAACAGGCCGCTTGCGCCCCGGCTCGGCCCAGCCACCGAGGAACTCGGCGACTTCTTCGAGCGGCCGCTGTGTCGCCGACAGCCCGATGCGCTGCGGCGGTCGGTCCGTCAACTCCTCCAGACGTTCCAGCGACAGCATCAGATGAGCGCCGCGCTTCGTCGTGGCCATCGCGTGGATCTCGTCGATGATCACCGTCTCGACGCCGACGAGCGTCTCGCGCGCCGACGACGTGAGCATCAGGTACAGCGATTCCGGCGTGGTGATCAACAGGTCGGGCGGGCGCCGGATGAGCTTCTGGCGGTCGTTGGCGGCGGTGTCGCCCGTGCGCATGCCGACCTCGGGCGCCACGAACGCCTCACCGAGACGCTCGGCGGCGAGCTCGATCCCCTTCAGTGGGGCGCGCAGGTTCTTCTCGATGTCGAATGCCAAGGCACGCAGCGGCGAGATGTAGAGCACCCGCGTGCGGTGCGATCGTTCCTCGGGGCGCGGGGTCGTGGTCAACCGGTCGATCGATGCGAGGAACGCCGTGAGCGTCTTGCCCGAACCGGTCGGTGCGCAGATCAGCGTGTGTTCGCCGTCGCCGATGTGCGGCCAACCCTGGACCTGCGGCGGTGTCGGCTCGGGGAACGACGCCGCGAACCATTCCCGAACGGCGGGCGAGAACGCCTCCAGAACCGGATGCGGAGCGATCCGACCACGCTACCCACCACCGCAGTCGGGGACTGAGTCAGTGGCGTTCGACGACCACGCCGCGATCGAGGACGAGGGTTCGGGTGAGGCGCACACGATCGAGGAGATCCCGATCGTGCGTCACCAGGATCACCGTGCCGGCGAACGTGTCGAGCGCCTGTTCGAGCTGCTCGATCGCCGGGAGATCGAGGTGGTTCGTCGGTTCGTCGAGAACGAGCAGGTTCGCACCGTTGGCCATCAGCAGCGCCAACGACGCCCGAGTCCGTTCCCCGGGCGACAGCGACTCGGTCGGCCGGTCGATGTGTGCACCGACGAGTCCAAACTTGGCGAGCAGAGTGCGGGCGTCGCGGGTGTCGTGACCGGTTGCGTCGGTGAACGAACGGATCAGCGT
>JBGTCW010000386.1:0-2219 GCA_041748635.1 Ilumatobacteraceae bacterium
GGCGAGGCTGACGACACCCTCCTGGATGCGCGCGCCGGCCCCGTCGTTGAGGCCGATCACGGGCGCACCGACCTTCAGTGCGAGATCCATCAGCTTGTGGATCTTCTCGGCGAACACCTCGCCGAGTGCGCCGCCGAAGACCGTGAAGTCCTGCGAGAACACGAACACCTTGCGTCCGTCGACAGTGCCCCAGCCCGTGATGACACCGTCGGTGTATGGCCGCTCCTCGAGGCCCGACCCCTGGGCACGGTGGCGAGCGAGCATGTCGAGTTCGTGGAACGAGTCGTCGTCGAGGAAGTACTCCAGCCGCTCACGGGCGAGCATCTTGCCCTTCTCGTGCTGACGGTCGACCGAACGCTGCGAACCGGCGTGAATTGCCTGCTCGCGTCGTTCGGCGAGGTCGGCGAGCTTCTCCTGCATCGGGTTCGTCACATCCCGCAAGTTACTGGCTGCCGAGCACCGCCGGAAGATCGACCAGAATGGCTGCATGGCCGCAGCGTCGCCGACTCCTCCTCTCCCGGCGATGCAGCTGCCGATCCAACCCCCGATCGAGCCGATGCTCGCGAAGCTGTCACGGTCGATCCCCGACGGTGACGGCTGGCTGTTCGAGCCGAAGTGGGACGGCTTCCGCTGCATCGTCTTCCGTGACGCCGACCGACTCGAACTGCAGTCACGCAAACTCCGCCCGCTCGGTCGCTACTTCCCGGAGTTGCTCGGCCCGCTCCGTGCGGCACTCCCAGAACGGTGCGTCGTCGACGGCGAGATCGTCATCGCCGAACGCGAGGGGCGCGGCCTCGATTTCGATGCGCTCCTGCAGCGAATCCATCCTGCTGAGTCGCGGATCAACCGACTGGCGGTGGAAACGCCAGCGGCGTTCGTTGCGTTCGACCTGCTCGCCGTCGGCGACGAGTCGTACCTCGACGTATCGATGGCCGACCGACGTGACGCACTCGTAGCCGCCATCGTCGAGAACGACGCCGTGCACCTCACCCCGGCCACGACCGACAGGGTTGTCGCCGACGACTGGTTCCATCGCTTCGAGGGCGCCGGCCTCGACGGAATCGTGGCCAAGCCGGTCACCGGCGTGTACGAGCCCGGCAAGCGCTCACTGCTCAAGGTGAAGCATCAGCGCACGGCCGACTGTGCCGTGGCCGGCTACCGGGTCCACAAGGACGGTCGGGGCGTCGGTTCGCTCCTCCTCGGACTGTTCGATGCCGACGGTGACATGCACTCCGTCGGCGTGGCTGCGTCGTTCTCGGCGGCGCGCAGGGCCGAGCTCCTGGCCGAACTCGAGCCTCGTACGCACGACGCGCTCGAGGGTCACCCATGGCGCGAGTGGGCCGAGTGGGACGGCGACTCGGCAGGAACGGCGACCAGCGGAGGCAGCCGGTGGAACGCCGGCAAGGATCTGTCGTTCACCCCGATCAAAATGGGGCTCGTCGCCGAGGTGTCATTCGGTCAGCTGGAGGGCCGACGCTTCCGGCATGGCGTGTCGTTGCTTCGTTGGCGAGCGGACCGCACGCCCGAGTCGTGTACCTACGACCAACTCGATGTCGCCGACCCGGTGTCGTTCCACGGCTTCATCACGGCGCACTGACCCTCACGGCACGCTGATCGGCGCGATGGTCACCGTGACCACCGGTGGCACGGTCAGTTCGGCCACCGCCTCGGTGCCGTCGGCCTCGCGGATCGTGAAGCCCTGGGGGTCGCTCGTGAACACGCCCGTCGGGGTGACGGCGTTGACGACCATCGTCCAGTTGCCGGCGACCGTCAGCGGCAGTCCCTGCTCACCTTCGAGCAGGACCGCCGTCCCGGCACCGGTGAGCGGCACCGGCTGGGTGATCGTTCCGATCGTGTCGTTCGCCGGCGCGGTCAGGACCACCTCGAGCCCGGACAGGCCCTCCTCGGGCGCGTCGACAGCGACGGACAACCCGGACAGTCCCACTCGGTCGCGGGTGAGACGAATCGTCACATCGAGGTCTGCTTCGGGAGCCTCGACGGCAAGGGTGATCGCGTAGTCGATGGAGGGACCGCTGTCGACGTTCGACGGCGACAACGACAGCAACCATCCACTCAGCGCGAGCACGAGCAGACCGACGGCCGCCTCGACGCCGAAGGCGCGCCGAAGGCGATCGGCCATCGGGACCGTCATCTCGTTGGCCCGCGCCAAGCGCTGGTTCACGAATTGGCGTGCCGACACCGCGACGAAGATCATCCCG
>JBGTCW010000387.1:0-2393 GCA_041748635.1 Ilumatobacteraceae bacterium
CAGACCCGCGATGTAATCGCCGCCGATTACATCGCGGGTCTGACCCCTGATGTAACGGGCTACCGTCGGGGCGATGGACATTCGCGAGGCGATTCGCACCAACGGCACCGTTCGGGCGTTCACCGACGAACCGGTCGACGACGCGACGATCGCGAGCGTCCTCGACGACGCCCGCTTCGCTCCCTCGGGCGGGAACCGCCAACCCTGGCGTGTCGCCGTCGTCGAAGACCGGACACTGCGGCGCCAACTCGCGGCGCTGATGCAACCCGTCTGGGACGAGTACATGGAGACCGCCGCGGCGGGCGGGAATCCGTTCAACGTCGTCGACTACGTGCAACCCGCCGACATCACGCCCGACAAGGCCAACGCCCTGTTGGAGCACATCGAGTCGATCCCCGTCGTCCTCGCCGTCGCCGCCGACCTCTCGAAGTTGGCGATGATGGACGCCGAGCTCGACCGAGCGCCCGTGACCGGCGGTGCGTCGATCTACCCCTTCTGTTGGAACCTGATGCTCTCGGCTCGGGCCCACGGCCTCGGGGGCGTCATGACGACGTTCCTGAGCCGCGTCGAACCGGCTGCGGCTCCAGCACTCGGGCTCCCGGAGCACCACGCACTCGTCACCACGATTTTCCTCGGCCACCCGGTGCACCAGCCGACGAAGCTGAAGCGCAACCCGGTCGAGTCGTTCACCACCGTCGACCGCTTCGACGGACCCGTCTTTCCTGGATGAATCAGGTCGCGTCGATCGCGGAGCGGACCTCGGCGACGTACTCACCGACGGCATCGGGGCCGCCGTCCATCATGCGACGCATGACGCTGGCACCTTGGATCACACCGTCGGCGACCCGGGTCGCTTGGAACGCCTGCTCGGCGTTCGAGACGCCGACACCCACCAACACCGGCACCTCGGTGATCGCCTTCAACCGCGTGGCCAGCGCCGTGGCAGTCTCGGCCAGTGACTCGCGTTCACCCGTGACGCCCAGCAGGCCGACCGAGTAGATGAAGCCGCGCGACCGTGCCGCAACGAGCGGCAGGCGATCGTCGGGAGCGGTCGGCGCAGCGAGCATGATCGTCTCGATGCCGGTCGCGTCGGCAGCCTCGCACCACGGCCCCGACTCCTCCAGCGGGAGATCCGGCAGGATCGCCGCGCTGATCCCGGCGCGCCGGAGCAGTGCTGCGAAACGCACCGGGCCGGGATGATGCACGAGGTTGTAGTAGGTCATCACGGCGAGCGGGATCTCGACGTCGAGCGACGGGACCTCGTCGAGGATCGAGGTCGGGGTGACGCCGAGGTCGAGGGCGTGCTGCGACGCCTGCTGGATGACGGGGCCGTCCATCACCGGATCGGAGAACGGGATCCCGATCTCGACGGCGTCGGCACCATTGGCCGCGCACGCACGAATCGCCGCTTGCCAGCCCGGATAGCCGCCGGTGATGTACGGCACCAACAACTTGCGGCCACCGTCGCGCTTCGACCTGAATTCGCTCTCGAGACTCATCACTGCGTCCCGGCGAGGATGTCCATCATCTGCGCGACGTCCTTGTCGCCACGTCCGGACAGGTTCATCAACACTGTCTGGCCCTGCAGGTTGGGAGCCTCGCGGCTGATCCACGCAATGGCGTGAGCACACTCGAGCGCCGGGATGATCCCCTCGGTACGCGACAGCAACTGGAAGCCGGCGATCACTTCGTCGTCGGTCACCGAGGGGTACTCGGCACGACCGATGGACGCCAGGTACGAGTGCTCCGGTCCCACACCCGGATAGTCGAGGCCGGCGGAGATCGACACAGCCTCTTCGACCTGGCCGACCTCGTCCTGCATCAGGTTGCTGCGCATGCCGTGCACCACGCCGGGGGTCCCGCGCCCGACCGCGGCACCACCGGCCGGCTCGACGCCGACGAGGCGAGTCGCGGGCTCGTCGACGAACCCGCTGAAGATCCCCCTCGCGTTCGAGCCACCGCCGACGCAGGCGACGACGACGTCGGGAACGGAACCCGTCATCTCGATGATCTGGCTGTGGGCCTCGTCGCCGATGATCGACTGGAACTGGCGCACCATGTACGGATACGGGTGAGGTCCGACGACCGAGCCGAGGCAGAAATGGGTGTCGGTGACGTTGGCCACCCAGTGTCGCATCGCCTCGTTGACGGCGTCCTTGAGCGTGCGACTGCCGCTCTCGACCGAGTGCACCTCGGCGCCGAGCAGCTTCATCCGGAATACGTTCAACGCCTGGCGCTCGACGTCGACCGCACCCATGAACACGGTGCACTCCAGGCCCATCAGCGCCGCAGCGGTGGCGCTCGCCACGCCGTGCTGGCCCGCTCCGGTGTCAGCGACGATGCGCTCCGTACCCATCCGCTTGGCGAGCAGCGTCTGGCCGATCACGTTGTTG
>JBGTCW010000388.1:0-2441 GCA_041748635.1 Ilumatobacteraceae bacterium
CCGCGCTCTGGCTGGTGTCCGCGTCGTCGTCGTTCACCACCGGCCACGCCCTCGCCGTCGACGGCGGCATGCTCGCCAGCTGACGACCGCCCGTGCGCCAACCCGTTCGCGTTGCAGTCCGGACGTGGCGGGCCATCCGAATCCGCACACGAACGTGGTGCTTCGGCTCGGGGCGGGTGAACCGTCAGCAGTACCGTCACCCGCAGTGACATCGACCGAGAAGGGGCCACAATGCTCGACTACGTGATCAAGGGCGGAACGATCGTCGACGGGACCGGAGCGACGCCGACCACCGGCGACGTCGGGGTCCGTGACGGACTCATCGTGTCGGTCGGCGACACCATCACCGAAGCAGCGAAGGACACCATCGACGCCGACGGCGCGATCGTCACGCCGGGATGGGTCGACGTGCACACCCACTACGACGGCCAGATCAGTTGGGACGACGTGATGGACCCGTCGGCTGGCAACGGCGCGACCACCGTCGTGATGGGCAACTGCGGCGTCGGCTTCGCGCCGGTGCGACCGGGCGGTGAGCAGACGCTGATCGAGTTGATGGAGGGCGTCGAGGACATCCCCGGCACCGCCCTCCACGAGGGGATGGAGTGGGGTGCGTGGGAGACATTCCCGGACTACCTCGACTACATCGCCGGGCGGCAGTACTCGCTCGACATCGGCGCGCAGGTCGCCCACGGCGCCGTGCGCTACTACGTGATGGGCGAGCGCGGCGTGGCGAACGAGGACGCAACCGCTGACGACATCGCGGCCATGGCCACACTCGTCGGCCAGGCGGTCGACGCCGGCGCGGTCGGATTCAGCACCTCCCGCACGATCGGACATCGATCGCTCTGGGGATCTCCGGTGCCCGGCACGTTCGCGCCCGTCGACGAGCTGGTGGCAATCGCGGAAGCGATGGGTCGCACCGGCAAGGGCGTCTTCGAATTGATCCCCGCCGGCACCGTCGGCAAGCTCGAGGGTCTCGGCGGCGAGCGATCGACGCCCTACGAAGAGTTCGAGCTGATGAAGCAGGTCGCAGCGCGTGGCGGTCGGCCGGTGACGTTCACGCTCGTGCAATCGCCCGACTACGACCAAGACCTGTGGCGCGAGATCCTCGACCTCACCGCCGAGGCCAATGCAGCCGGCACACGCATGCACCCGCAGGTGTCGTCACGCCCGATCGGTTTCGTCACCGGCCTGTCGAGCTACCACGCCTTCCAGCGTCGCCCGACCTACATGGCGATCGCCCACCTGCCACTCGCCGAGCGAGCGATCGAGATGGCGAAGGCCGAGGTGAAGGCGGCGATCATGTCCGAAGAGGACGTGCGCGTCGAGCAGCCGGGTTCGATGGCCAACCTCTACGGCCTGTTCCAGATGGCGGCGCCGATGATGTACCCGCTCGCCGATCCGGTCGACTACGAGCCGACGCTGGACCAGACGCTCGGCGCACGGATGGCGGCCACGGGCCGTGAGCCGTTCGACGTGATGTACGACTTCCTCCTCGAGGACGAGGGGCGGGCGATGGCGGCGTTGATGGGCTCGAAGGACATCGCCGACAGCCAGGAAGTGCTGCGCGAGATGTTGCTGCATCCCGACACCGTCACCGGGCTGAGCGACGCCGGCGCGCACGTGACGTTGATCTGCGACGCCACCATGCCGACGACGCAGCTGACCTACTGGACGCGCGACCGCAAGCGCGGCGAACGCATCCCGCTGGAGTTCGTGGTCGCCAAGCAGACCGCCAACAACGCCCGGCTCTACGGATTGCACGACCGGGGTCTGCTCGCGTCCGGCAAGCGCGCCGACATCAACGTCATCGACCTCGAGAACCTGACGGTCGCTCCCCCGCTCGCCCATCACGACCTGCCAGCAGGCGGCACCCGCCTGATCCAGCCCGTGCAGGGCTACCTGGCCACGATGGTCAAGGGCGAAGTGACCCGACGCAACGACGCCGACACCGGCGCCCGCCCCGGCACCCTCGTGCGCAGTTCGTGACACGGCCTGACGTGTCGTCGACCAACACCCGTGTGACCCTGGCGCGCCGACCCGTCGGAGAGGCGACGCCCGACTGCTTCGCCCTCGTGACCGAGCCGATCGAACCGCTCGTCGACGGCGAGGTGCGCGTCGGCGTCGAGTACGTCTCGGTCGACGCGGGGACGAGGACGATGCTGCGCGGTGAGGGATTCCACCGCCAGGTCGGACTCGGCGAGACGATCCTCGCTGGGGGCGTCGGGCGGATCGTCGAGTCGGCGACCGATGGCTGGGAGGTCGGCCAGGCCGTGCGCGGCGGGTTCGGCGTGCAGACGCATGCGACGTTGCCGGCCGCCCATGTCGAGCGGATCGACGACTCGATCGCGCCGCTGAGCGCCTTCCTCGGCGTGCTCGGCCACTCGACAGGAATCACCGCCTGGATCGGCATGCGCTGCGTCGCCAAGCCGCAGCCG
>JBGTCW010000389.1:0-1526 GCA_041748635.1 Ilumatobacteraceae bacterium
AGCTGGCGCGCATCGGGTACGCCGGTCCGCTGCCGTGCCCGACCGCGGTCGCGCCGCACGCCTACGTCGAGCTGCACATCGAGCAGGGGCCGATCCTCGAGGACGACGGCGTCACCATCGGCGTCGTCGAGGGCGTGCAGGGCATCTCGTGGACCGAAGTGGTGATCGTCGGCCAGTCGGCGCACGCCGGGACGACTCCGATGGGGCTGCGTCACGACCCGGCGTACTGTGCCGCGGCGATCGCCACCTACGTCCGCGATCTCACGAGACATCTCGGCCGTGACCAGGTCGGGACCGTGGGACGCATCGACGTCTATCCGAACCTGGTCAACGTGATCCCGGCGCGTGTGGTGATGACCGTCGATCTTCGCAACACCGACGATCGAGTGCTGCACGAGGCCGAGTCGCGGTTGGCGACGTTCCTCGGCGAACTCGCGGAGGCCGAAGGCGTGTCGATCACCACGAGCTCGCTCGCCCGATTCGAACCGGTCGAGTTCGACACGCCGATGGTCGATCTCGTCGAGGCCACGGCGCAACGCCTCGGGCACTCGACGCGCCGCATGCCGAGCGGCGCCGGCCACGATGCCCAGATGCTCGCACGGATCTGTCCATCGGCGATGGTGTTCACGCCGAGCGTCAACGGCCTCAGTCACAACATCGCCGAGTTCACCGAGGCCGTCGACATCGAGGCGGGCGCCAACGTGCTGCTGCAGGTCGTCCTCGAGTTGCTGTCCACCAACACGGAAGTTTGACGCGATGGTGAGCCGGTTCGATCTCGTGACCCTCGACTCGCCCGCTCCCGATGCGCTCGCAGCGTTCTGGTCGGCGGTCCTCGACCTCCACGAGGTCGAGCGGGAGGACGGCGACCGCTGGATCGTGCTCGCCGACGCCGCTGGCATTCGTCGCCTCGGGATCCAGCGCGGCTACACCCGCCCAGGGTCCGTCCATCTCGACCTTGCGTGCACCACGGAATCGTTCGGTCGCGAGGTCGATCGACTCACTGCCCTGGGCGCCCGACTCGCTCACCCGGTTCGCCGGGAGAGTTACGGCTCGATCGCGAACCTGACAGATCCCGACGGCAACCCGTTCGACCTCTGCGCCTACCACTCGTGACGTGACCGGGGGACGCTCCGCAGAGCGCCCCCCGGTCTGGTGTTCAGGTGTTCAGAGTTCCCGCGATGGTGTCAACGTCCGATCGACTCGTCGATGAACTCGTTGGTGTACACGCTCTCGGCGGTGAAGCCGTCCGGCAGCGTGATGGAACGCTCCTCGAGGATGACCGCGAAGTCGTCGAACAACGTCTGGATCCGCTCGGGATCGAAGTTGCCGTAGGTGTCGTCGGGACCGTTGCCGCCGTAGCCGTCGGATTCGAACAGCTCGAACGCACGAGCATTCAACTCGGGGCTGAGCGTCCAGTAGTTGTTGTAGGCCTCGGTCACCTCGATGACGACGTCACCGATCGGCTCGGGGTTGTCGAGGTAGTCGACCCACGCCTGCTGGAGCTTCGGAACGAGCAACTCGAGACA
>JBGTCW010000390.1:0-6130 GCA_041748635.1 Ilumatobacteraceae bacterium
CTGCGCACCAGCCTCCCGGCCTCGCTCCTCCCCACCCGCTGACGTCCTCCGGCGCGCTGGCCCGGCTTCCGATGAGCGAAACGTGCGGTATCCGCCGGTCTCGCTCATCGCGGAGCAGCCGACACCGATTGCGATGAGCCACACGTGCGGTATCCGCCGGTTTCGCTCATCGCTGGACGGTGTGAGTGAGTGCTCACTCAGTTAACATCGGGCGAATGCCTGCTGCGACCGCCGACCCGGTGACGGGCCGATCGACCTCGAAGCGTGCATCGGCGATGCCACCGAACGAGCGTCGGGCGGCGATCATCGAAGCGGTCCGTCCTTTGCTCGCCGAGTACGGCGAATCCGTCACGTCCAAGCAGATCGCGCACGCCGCGGGCATCGCCGAGGGCACGATCTTTCGGGCGTTCGCCGACAAGGACGAACTCCTCGACGCCACCCTTGACGCGGCGCTCGACCAGGAGACCTTCGAACTCGCTCTGCGCTCGATCGACGGCGAGTTGCCGTTCGAGGCGCAGCTGATCGACGCCACGGTGCTGATCCAGCGTCGTGTCGTCGACGTCTGGACGCTGCTGTCACACCTCAGCGCCAAGCGTCACGAGCGGGTGCGTCACCCGATGACCGACAGCGCGGCGCTGGCCGATCTCTTCGCTGCGCACAGCGGCCGGATCCGCGTCGATCCGGTGAACGCAGCTCGTCTGCTCCGGGCCCTCACCATGTCCCTCACCCATCCGATGGTCGCTGCGGAAGCGTCGAGCGCCGCTGAGATCGTCGATCTCATCCTCCACGGAATCGGAAGCCAACACTCCACCTCATGAGCGCCCACGTATGAAACTCTGGCAACTCCTCAAGAGCCATCTCGGCCCGTACCGCCGCGTGCTCATGCTCGTCGTCGTGCTGCAAGCGATCCAGACGTTCGCGGCGCTCACGCTGCCGACGATCAACGCGCTGTTGATCGACAACGGCGTACTCCAGGGTGACAACGACTACATCCTGACAATGGGTGGAGTGATGCTCGCCTTCACGGTCGTGCAGATCGTGTTCGCGTCGGCGGCGGTCTGGTACGCGTCGCAGGCGGCGATGGGGTTCGGTCGTGACGTTCGGCGCGACCTCTTCCACACGGTGACCGGGTTCTCGGCGCGCGAGGTCGGCCAGTTCGGCGCCCCGTCGCTCATCACCCGCACCACCAACGACGTGCAGCAGATCCAGACCCTCGTGGTGATCGCGGTGACGATGATGATCACGGCGCCGCTGAACCTCGTGATCGGCATCTTCTTCGCCGTGCGAGAGGACCTCGGGCTGTCGGTGATCATCGTGTTCGCGATCCCCGCGGCGGTGCTCGCGCTCGGCTCGATCGTCTACCGGATGGTGCCGTCGTTCCAGGCGATGCAGCTTCGCATCGACCGGGTCAACCTGGTGTTGCGCGAGCAGATCACCGGCATGCGTGTGGTCCGGGCGTTCGTCCGCGAACCGCAGGAGTCGGCCCGCTTCGCTCAGGCCAACGACGAGCTCACCCAGACCGCACTGCGGGCCGGTCGGCTGATGGCCGCGACGTTTCCGACCGTGATGCTGATCATCAACATCTCCAGCGTGTCGGTGATCTGGATCGGAGCCGATCGCATCGGTGCCGGTGAGATGGAGATCGGCGCGATGGTCGCCTACCTCACGTACCTCATCCAGATCCTGTTCGCCGTGGTGATGGTGACGTTCATGGTGTCGATGATCCCGCGTGCGGCCGTCGCCGCCGAGCGCGTCGTCGAGGTGCTCGACACCCCGTCCACCGTTCGCCAGCCGACCGACCCGGTCACCGAGGTCAGCGAGCACGGTTCGCTCGAGTTCCGCGGCGTCGGCTTCGCCTACCCGGGCGCCGAGCGGCCGGTGCTCTGCAACCTGTCGTTCCGGGTCGAGGCGGGCACGACCACGGCGATCATCGGGAGTACGGGCGCCGGCAAGACCACGCTCGTCAACCTGGTGTCGCGCCTCGCCGACGTCACCGAGGGCACGGTGCTGGTCAACGGCGTCGACGTGCGAGAGCTCGACCTGGACCTGTTGTGGAGGACGGTCGGCTACGTGCCACAGAAGCCGTTCCTGTTCTCGGGCACAGTGGCGACGAACCTGCGCTACGGCCGTCCCGACGCCGACGAGGGCGAACTGTGGGAGGCGCTCGAGGTGGCCCAGGCGAGCACGTTCGTGCAGGCGATGCCCGACGGCGTCGAGAGCCCGATCACCCAGGGCGGCACCAACGTGTCGGGAGGCCAACGCCAGCGACTGTGCATCGCGCGGGCCCTGGTGGTGCAGCCCGAGATCTACGTGTTCGACGACTCGTTCTCGGCGCTCGACCTCACCACCGATGCCCGACTGCGGGCGGCCCTGAAGCCGCATACGGCCGGCGCGGCGGTGCTGATCGTCGCGCAGCGGGTCTCGACGATCGTCGACGCTGATCAGATCCTGGTGCTCGAGGACGGCGAGATCATCGGCCGGGGCACCCACGACGAGCTCCTCGTCACGTGTCCGACCTACATCGAGATCGTCGAATCGCAGATGGGCCAGGGAGCGGTCGCATGAGCACCGACAACGGTCAAGAAGAGCAGGGGGAAAGCAGCGCGGCCGATCGCAAGTTGCTGGCCACTGCAGGCACCGAGGCGCGCCGTGGCAGCTTCGGCCCCGGCGGCGCCGTCGGAATTCCGGCCGAACGCAGTGAGAACTTCGGCGTCACGCTGAAGCGACTCGGCGACATCCTCGGCAAGGAACGCACGCTGCTGATCGGCGTGCTCGTCGCCACGGTCCTCAGCGTGCTCCTCGTCGTCATCGGGCCACGCCTGCTCGGCGATGCGACCAACATCATCGTCGACGGACTCCAGCGCCCGGAGGGCATCGATTTCGACGCGCTCCATCGCCAACTCCTCATCGTCGCTGTGGTCTACGTGGCGTCGTGGGCATTGTCGTACACCCAGTCGTACGTGCTCGCCGGCGTCGTGCAACGGTCGATGTTCGCGCTGCGCGAATCGGTCGAACGCAAGTTGAACCGTCTGCCGCTGAGCTACATCGATCGTCAACCTCGCGGCGACCTCCTGAGCCGCGTCACCAACGACATCGACAACCTCTCGCAGAGCCTCCAACAGACGATCAGCCAGATCCTCACGTCGCTGCTCACGCTGCTCGGTGTGGCCATCATGATGATCACGATCTCGCCACTGCTCGCGGCGGTGGCGCTCGTGACCGTGCCGGTGTCGGTGTTCCTGATGAAGCTCATCGGCGGCAAGGCCCGTCCTCGGTTCATGGCGCAGTGGCGTCACACGGGCAGCCTGAACGCCCAAGCCGAGGAGGTCTTCACCGGTCATGCGATCGTGAAGAGCTTCGGGCGTCAGCGGGAGGCCGAAGAACGGTTCCGCGCCGACAACGACCAGCTCTACGAGGCCAGCTTCAGCGCCCAGTTCATGGCCAACCTGATCCAGCCGGCGATCCTGTTCATGGGCAACATCCAGTACATCCTGATCGCCGTCGTCGGCGGCCTCCAGATCTCGTCGGGGTCGCTGAGCATCGGCGGGATGCAGGCGATGATCCAGTACGCCCGGCAGTTCTCGCAGCCGCTGACGAACCTCGCGTCGATGGCCGCCACGTTCCAGTCGGGGATCGCGTCACTCGAGCGGGTGCTCGAGTTGCTCGACGTCGAGGAGCAGTCGGCAGAGCAGCCACCGACCGACAACCCTGCGGCGGTGAAGGGCAGGGTGGTCTTCGAGGACGTCCACTTCTCCTACGACCCCGCCACGTCGCTGATCGCCGGGCTGAACGTGGTTGCCGAACCCGGTCAGACCATCGCGATCGTCGGGCCGACAGGAGCCGGCAAGACGACGTTGGTGAACTTGATCATGCGGTTCTACGACCTCGACGGAGGTCGGATCACGCTCGATGGTCGTGACATTGCGAGCTTCCCGCGCAACGAGTTGCGCTCGGAGATCGGCATGGTCCTGCAGGACACGTGGCTGTTCGGGGGAACGATCCGTGAGAACCTGCGCTACGGCAATCCCGACGCCACCGACGACGAGATCGTCGAAGCTGCCAGGGTCACCTTCGTCGACCGGTTCGTGCACTCGCTGCCCGACGGCTACGACACCGTGATCAACGACGAGGGCGACAACATCTCGACGGGCGAGAAGCAGCTGATGACGATCGCCCGTGCGTTCCTCAGCGATCCGGCGATCCTGATTCTCGACGAGGCGACGAGCTCGGTCGACACACGCACCGAGGTGTTGATCCAGGAGGCGATGCACGCGCTGCGCCAGAACCGCACCAGCTTCGTGATCGCCCACCGGTTGTCCACGATTCGCGGCGCCGACGTCATCTTGGTGATGGAGGACGGTCGCATCGTCGAGCAGGGCACCCACGACTCGTTGCTCGAGTCGCACGGTGCGTACTGGCGCCTCTACAACGCGCAATTCGCAGGTCAGTCGACCTGACTGGGTTGTTCGGGACGCGAAGGGGTAGTACTGCTGCATGATCGGACTTCGTGGCCTTGCTCGAACCCTGCTCGCCAGCATTTTCGTCGTGGGCGGAGCGAGCGCCTGGAAACGTTCGGCGGCGCTCGCCGCATCGGCGTCGACGGTGGTCGACCCGGTGCAGGACGCTCTGCCCGGCTCGCCGTCAGCCGAGCAGATGGTCAAGGCCAATGCTGGCCTGCAGGTGGTAGCTGGTGGGTTGTTCGCGCTGGGTGTCGCTCCGCGGGTGATGGCGATCGTGCTCGGCGCTTCGCTGGTACCGACCACGCTGGCAGGCCATCGCTTCTGGGAGGTCACAGACGCCGCCGAGAAGTCGAAGCAGCAGATCCACTTCCTGAAGAACTCAGCCCTCGTCGGCGGTTTGATCTTCGCCGCTCTTGACACGGGCGGTCGTCCATCGGTCTTCTGGCGGGGCCGTCAGATCGCGGGGTCGCTCGGTGACACCATCTCGTCGACGGCCGCATCGGTCACCGACCGGTGATGTCCGGTCACGGCGGGGTCTGACCCCGGCGTGACATTGGCGGGACTGGCGTGACCGTCAGAGGTGACGCCAGGCCGGCGGGCGCTTCTCGACGAACGCTGCGCGGGCTTCCGCGACGTCGCCCGTGGCGGTGCACATGATCTGAGTGCGGTTCTCGATGTCGAGCGCATGACGCAGCGACGGCGCGTCGATCGTCTGCCACATCGTCTCCTTGGTCATCCAGGTCGCGAAGGGTGCATTCGCCCGGATGAGCCGGGCCGTCTCGAGCGCCCGTTCCACGACGGGTGCAACGCTCTCGGTGCCGTGCTCGACATCGTCGACGACGTCGAGCACGAGGCCCATGTCGTGCGCCTCGGCAGCGTCGAAAATCCTGGCCGTGAGCATCAGCTCGGCTGCTCGTGACGCCCCGACGAGTCGTGGCAGGAAGTAGCTCGTGCCCATGTCGCAGTTCGAGACGCCGATCTTCAGGAAGACCGCCCCGAACGTCGAGCTTGCCGCGGCGTAGCGGATGTCGCAGGCGAGCGCCATGGCGAAGCCGCCGCCGACGGCCGGGCCGTTCACGGCGGCGATCCACGGCTTGCGAGACCGGTGGATGCGTTCGTGCAAGGTCGCCAGTTGGTCCTGCCACATGAACGACGCAACCGTCGGTTGCACGCCCTCGGCGCCGGGTGCCCGACCCTGCGACTGGAGGTCGAGTCCGGCGCTGAACCCGCGCCCCGACCCGGTGAGGATCACCGATCGCACGCTGGGATCGAGATCGACCTCCGCAACGACGGCCTCGAGTTCGCTGATCATCGTGGCGTTGATGGCGTTCAGCCGATCGGGCCGGTTCAACGAGACGAGCAGGATGTCGTCGTCGGCCTCGGTGACGGTGATGGTCTCGGTGTCGGTCGGCGTCATCGGCATGAGGGTCATTGTGACCCGGCGGACGATAGGAAGAAGGCATGGAAGGTTTCGTGCACCCCGACTTCGCCCCGGTCACCGAGAAGGTGCAGTCGTTGATGGCGAAGCGCTCCGCCGGCGGGGGCATGGCCGTGGCGGTGTACCACCGTGGCGAGCTCGTCGTCGACGCCTGGACCGGCGCACGCAACGCTGCTGGTGACCCGTGGGAGCGCGACACGATGTCGATGAGCTTCTCGACCACCAAGGGCGT
>JBGTCW010000391.1:0-1746 GCA_041748635.1 Ilumatobacteraceae bacterium
CACGGCTGGGAAGCGCAGGTCCTGTTCGAAGAAGTGACCGCAACGCTGCTGTGCGGTGACCTGCTCTCGCACACCGGCGACGGGCCCGCCGTGACAGAGGCCGACGTCGTGGAACCGGCCAGAGACGCCGAGGCGATGTTCAGTGCCAGCTCGCTGGCGCCCGGCACCGGCGAGGTCCTTCGTGGTCTTGGCGAACTCCGACCCCAGACGTTGGCGATCATGCATGGCAGCTCGTATCGCGGCGACGGGAACGCAGCGCTGAACGGCATGGCCGACGAGTACGAGTCCATGATTGCCACGCGCTGAATGACCGACACGACCTGAACGGCTCTCACCACCGGCCTGCCGACGGAGCCAGTGGAGTCGGCAGGGTCGTGGATCAACGATCGGGTTGCAGCCAGAGGCGCACTCGGGGCGCCCGTTCAGCGAGCGTCGACGGCAGGCGCCGATCGAGCCAGATGACCGCCGAGAGCCCGGCAACTCCGATCGCGTAGCCGGCGATCACGTCGGCGGGCCAGTGGTCGCCCTCGATCAGCCGCGATGGCCCGGTGACGACGATGAGGGCCAAGGCTCCGCCGCGAAGAAGGTGTCGCGCTCCAGGCCGCCGGACGTGTTGGGCCGCGAGATACGCAAGCATGCCGAACACCATCACGGTGTACACCACGTGTCCACTCGGGTAGCCACCCTCGCCGACCACGATCTCGCCCCATGTCAAGTCGTCGTTGGGACGCGGCCGACGCGCCAGGTCCGCCAGCTTCGTCAAACCGGTGACCGACCCTGCGAGGAGGAACAGCGCCGCTGGGTACCTGCCCCATGCCCACCACACCGCTGCAGCCATCATCAGGAACAGCAGTGGTGGCATCAGGCCCGTGAACGCCACATCGAGTACCGGTCCGGCAGCGCCGAGCGAGTCCGAGAGGCGGGCACTGGTCCACTCCATGATGGTCACCTCACCGGGGAGCAGCTCCGACCGCCGAGCGATCACCGTGAGCGCGACGGACGCGCCGATCGCGATCCAGAACGCCATCGTCTCCGGCGCCACCGAGCTTCGCACGCGATCGCGCAAGCCGACCGGTTCGCGCGTCGGTGCCCCCGTCGACGTCTCTTCAGCCATTTCGTCGAACGCTAGCGGTGCCGAGTTCGGTGGTCCAGGAGCGCGCTCGGGACGCGATTACGTGGCACTGCAGTGGGGCCGCACGTCGCACACCGACGCGACGCCGTGCGGCGCGTTACGGCGCTCCCGTTATGTGCGGCATGGTAGTCACGGCCGGTGCGCACGTTTGCCGGCTATGGGCGGTTCCGGTGGGCGAGCGGCGCGCACGTTCTGGGATCGACTCGAACGGATGCTGTGGACCGGTCGGTGAACGGCCCGACGTTTCCGGGTGGGATGCTCGTTGTGGTTCGATCGACCTTGCAGTTTGAGGATGCGGTCGGTTCTACCGATCGACTTCTCGCCAGCCACACTCGCAGTCCGGTCTGACGCCCGACCACAGCACTGGGCGACGGAAACGATCCGTAGCGGCCGACCGTCAATCCGATAACAGGTCCTGCCTGATGACGTCTGCCCCGACCTCGGCGGGGTCGGTCGGTGACGCGATCATGAGCCGGGCGGGTCGTCGTTGGTCAGGCGTACCCGGCGCGCCACAACGTCGTTGGCGACATCGACAACGAGCCGATTCTGGGAGAAGGCGAAGGCGCGCAACCGGACCAGGGCCTCGGTCACACCTACGCCGAGTTGGACGGCGA
>JBGTCW010000392.1:0-4407 GCA_041748635.1 Ilumatobacteraceae bacterium
GAGCCACGCCACACCCGCCATGCAGACGATCGCGGCGACCCAGCCGAGCGGCTCGAGCGGCTCGCCGAGCGCGATTCCCGACACGATCGCAACCTGGATCACCTCTGTCTTCGCGTAGACGGTGCCGATGGCGAAGTCACGCAGATCGAAGGCTCGCAGCAGTGCGAGTGTGCCGAGGATCTGGGCGGCGCCGGCGCTTGCAACGATCACCCAGAACCGCCCGGGGATCGACGGGAGCTCGGCGCCGACGATCACGAAGGTGACGATCGAAGCGATCACGGCCAGCGGGAACCCGTAGGCGTAGCGCACGAACCCGGCGCCGTTCACCGACAGCACCGACCGCAGCCGGTGCTGACGCGACGTGCGAAGGATCTGGAAGGTCGCCGCGGCGAGTGTGATCGGGATCCACATGATGTGCTCTACGCATCACGCCTGGGGTCTGGCCCGTGGCGTGATCGTCAGTCGCGCTCGGGGGTGGGGAGGAACCAGGTGTCGTCGTTGACGAGGATGTCGTCGGCGTCGGCAGGGCCCCACGAACCGCGGAAGTACGGGACCACGGACCCGGGATCGTCGAGCGCCGGCTGCACCACCCGCCACGTGCCCTCCACGATGTCCTGGCGGGCGAACCGGCGCAGCGACCCGATCAGGGCATCTCCGAGTAGCCGCTCGTAGGCGTCTTGCCGCTCGCCGAGCGCCGCCGCGAAGTCGACGTCGACGTCGACCTCCTGACTGTCGAGTTCGGGCCCCGGCGTCTTCGCCTGGAGCGCGAACGTGACTCCGTCGTGCTTGCCGAGACGCAACCGGATCAGGTTCCGACCCGGTGGCGGTCCACCCGACTCGTCGAACAACATCCGTGGCGGCTCGCGCAGTTCGATCACGGCCTCGGTCGCACTCTGCGCCATCGCCTTGCCGACGCGCACGTACCACGGCACGCCCGCCCATCGCCACGAGTCGATCTCGAGGCGAACGGCGGCGAACGTCTCGACGTCCGACTGTGGGTCGACGCCCGGTTCGTCGCGGTAGCCGACGTACTGGCCGCGCACGAGGGCGCTGGGTTCGATCGGACGCATCGCGGCGATCACCTTGGCCTTCTCGTCCTGCAGGAAGCCCGAGTCGGCACCCGCCGGCGGCTCCATCGCGAGCAGCGACACGACCTGGAGCAGATGGTTCTGGAGCACGTCTCGAATGGCGCCGACTCCTTCGTAGAACGAGCCGCGCCCCTCCACGTCGAGCGTCTCGGACATGGTGACCTGGACGCTGCGCACGTAGTTGCGGTTCCACACCGGCTCGAGCAGCGTGTTGGCGAAACGGAACACCAGCAGGTCCTCGACCGACTCCTTGCCGAGGTAGTGGTCGATGCGGAAGATGTGGTCCTCGGAGAACACATCGTGAAGTGTCTTGTTGAGCTCGATCGCCGACTGCAGATCGCGCCCGAAGGGCTTCTCGACGACGATGCGGCCGCGCTGATGGAGATCGACCGACGCCAACTTCTTGGCGACGGTCGGGAACATGTCCGGCGGGATCGCCATGTAGAAGACGGCGACGAGCGAGTTGTGACGATCGAGCGTCGCCCGCAGGTCGTTCCACGTGTTCTCGTCGGCGTAGTCGCCCTGGACGAGATCGAGGCGCGCACACAGTTCGTCGAGCACCTCGGGTTCGGGGTTGTCGATGTGGGTCATCACCGAGTCGCGGGCGTGGCGGCGAAAGTCGTCGTCGCTCCATTCGCTGCGAGCCACTCCGATCACCGGCACGTTCAGCACGCCTGCCTTCGCCAGCCGGTAGAGCGCAGGGAACAGTTTGCGCACGGCGAGGTCGCCGGTGGCGCCGAACAGCACCAGCGCATCGGCGTCGGGCTGGTTGTTCTGCATCTGGGCGGTTCCGACGTGCCCGGTGATCAGGGTCGGGTCGGCGGTGGGGTCGGTGTGTTCGGTGCTCATCGTGTCGTGTCCGTTCGCTCGATGTGGCCGCCGAAGCCGGCTCGCATCGCCGACAGGACTTGATCGGCGACGTCGGAACGGCCTCGGGAGGAGAATCGTTGGTAGAGGGCCGCGGACAACACCGGTACCGGCACGCCCTCGTCGATCGCCGCGTTCACCGTCCAGCGACCCTCACCCGAGTCGCTGACGACGCCGGCGTAGGCGTCGAGTCCTGGATCGGCGTGGAACGCCTCGGCGGTGAGATCGAGCAGCCACGAACTGATCACCGAGCCGCGGCGCCACACCTCAGTGATCTTTCCGAGGTCGAGGTCGTAGCGGTAGTAGGGGGCGGCGTCGAGCGGCGCGGTCTCGGCGTCGACCGGGTGATCTTCGGCGCCGATGTTCGCCTTGGCGAGCACGTTGAGGCCCTCGGCGTAGGCGGCCATCATCCCGTACTCGATGCCGTTGTGGACCATCTTCACGAAGTGTCCGGCGCCGCTCGGCCCGCAGTGCAACCAACCTTGTTCCTCGGGCGCTTCCGGATCGACGCGCCCGGGTGTTCGTGGGCCGGTACCGATGCCCGGGGCCAGGGTCTCGAAGATCGGCGTGAGACGCTCGACGGCGGCCTGCGATCCGCCGATCATGAGGCAGTAGCCCCGCTCGAGTCCGAAGACTCCGCCGCTCGTTCCGACGTCGACGTACTCGATACCGGCGGGTGCGAGCACCGCCGAGCGGTCGACGTCGTGGCGGTACCACGAGTTCCCACCGTCGATGATGGTGTCGCCGGTGTCCAGGAGCGGCGCGAGCGCATCGACCGTGGAGCCGACGAATGCCGCCGGCACCATGATCCAGATCGCTCGGGGAGGTTGCATGGCCGCAACGAGCTCGCTCAGCGACCGGGCGCCGACGACGCCGAGCTCGGCCTCCAACACCGAGATCGCCGCCTCGTCGACGTCGTGCACGATGCAGTCGTGGCCCCCTTCGTGGAGCCGACGCACCATGTTGGCGCCCATCCGCCCGAGCCCGATCATCGCAAGTTGCATGCCGACAGACTGCCACGACCAGCGTCGCCCTCCTCCCCGCGTCCGCGGACGCTGCTCAGTCGGCTCGGACGGCGTTGCGTCCTTCCTTGAGTTCACCGATTCCCGGCATCTTGCGGATCTCCACCAGGTAGGTGGTGAGTGCGGGCACGCTTGCTTCGATCCAGTGGTCGAGGTCGCCGACAGCCAACGAGCGTTCGTGCGGATCGTCGAGCTGCTCGATGCGCTCGACCCGTCGCTTCGCCTCCTCCCACTGCGCATCGCTGACGTCGTCCAGATCCGCATCGCCGCGCATGGCGGGATTCGACGCAGCGACCGCGACGGCGGCCAGGGTGATCAGGTCATAGGTCCGTGCGGGGATCTGTCCGGTCGGCGCAGGGGTGGTCTCGGCACGACCTTGCCAAGCGATGGCGAGTTTGACGGCCTGACCGGCGATCGCACGCGCCACCGAGCCGACGCCGCCCGCCAGCAGCGCAACGTTGGTGCCGAATCCGATCAGGCCGCTGAGCTGGCGACGCCGTGCCTCGACGACTGCCGCTGCCATCACGAGCTCCGCCCGCTCGGTGCGGCTTGCATCGCCGAGCAGATCGGCGAATTCGGCGAGGTGCGTCACGTCGGGCCGAGTGGTCGCTGCCCCTCCCACGCGCTCGAAGGTGTCGAAGGTGTACGCCCCGAGGACGGTCCCGATCGCCGCCTGGGCCTGGGGCTCGCGAAGCACGGCACCGAACAGGTCGACGAGGTCGTCATAGGTGCCCAGGTCGAGCGGCGGGTCGACCGCTCGGATGACCACCGGAGTCGTGCCCTCCTGTTCGATGGCCGGAGCAAGCGTGTCGATGTAGCCGGGGAGCGACGCGGCGATGCCCAGCGCCATCCCGGGACTCATGCCACCGTCGAGCGGTCCATTCGTTGCCTGCGTCAGGAACTGCAACACCGCGTAGCCGTCGGCGAGTCGATCTGATGCTTCGTCGACCGCCGTGTACAGCCCGCTCACCACGAAGTCGCTCAGCATCACGGTGTCGATCGCCGGCCACGACGCAAGTGCGTACGCAGTCGGTCGGTCCAGCAGCAGATCGAGGCACGCCGCAGCGTCACCGCTGAGACTCGACAGCGCGGCTCCGAGCGACTCGGCGTAGCGGTCGTGGTCCACGTTCGTGTCGGGACCGTTCGGCACGGCCATCTGTCGCACGACGCTGGACGCGAACGCCGGCGGGAACCTGGCCTCACCGAGCAGTCGACCGACCAGCATGTTCGTGGTCGACAACGCGACGAGTTCGTCGGCGAAGGCATCGTCTCTGGCGACCCAGAATGCAAGTTGCCGGGCGAGCGCGCCGAGCTGCGCCGCCGTCGGATCGCCGGATGGCATGATCGACGCCCGCCGATCGGCGTCGGCGACGCTCGCCTTTCGCTCCAGCACGTCGAGCCGTGTGAGCAGCAGATCGCGCCGCTCTGCC
>JBGTCW010000393.1:0-5534 GCA_041748635.1 Ilumatobacteraceae bacterium
AGTTGGGAAGTCCGGTGGTGTGCGTGAGGACGTGACGCACGGTGATGTCGCCGCTCACGTATTCATCGATGTTCTCGATGAGTGCGAGAGCGACGTGAGCGATCACCTGTTTGACGAGCGAGGCAGCATTCATCACTCCCAAGTCACCGCGAACCTGGTCGAGCTTCCACGCCCGAACGATCGCGATCGACGACTTCCCCATGCTGCGGAACCTACATTTCCGTGGCCGGCGACGGCAGCCGTTCCCCGCGACGCACCAGCAGACACTCGGAATTTCGTGACGCGCTACTTGGGTCGCGATGCAGTGCGCGCACATCATGGGTGTGTCGTCGCCGGCTTCCTGCCGGTTCCGGCGCCCCTGCACGGTCGTCAGAGTTGGAGCGCCGTCGGTGTTGCCACGGTCGAGAGCCGGGCGGCCGATGGGTTATCGGTGACGGGGAGTCGTCGTTTGTCCGGATCGGCCCGATTCAATCCAGAACCGCGGTGGTCAACGCAACCACCAAGGGCCGGGTGACGGAACCGTGGAAGTGCTGATCGATGAAGTTCGCCATGTCGTCGACAAGTCCCCTCCGGTCCTGTTCACCCATCATCTGCGTTCCGGAGTACGACAGCATCAGCTGCTGGTACTCCACAGTCGTGTAGGTCTGGTTCCAGTCCCAGTGGTGAACAGTGACTTCGTGGAAGCGGCCGTCGTCGTCCAGAACATGGCGTATCGCCGGGTCGACGGCGTCACGAGATGGTGCTGGTGGCCCAGCGTGCCCCTGTCCGTACCGCTCGTAGATCGGTTGACACGCAGCGAAGAAGCCCTTGTCGTCGGGCGAGTCGACCTGGACGAGATCGACGATCCCCACCACGCCACCGGGCCGCAGGATCGATGCGGGTCGATCCGTCTGCGAGTTTTGCGAGATCCAGTGGTACGCCGTGGCGGAGAAGACTGCGTCCACTGATCCGAGCGTGATTGCCATCTGCTCGAAGTCGCCGATTGACACACGGAGTTGGTCGGACGGGAGGTTCGACCGCAGCTTCGCTGCCATTGACGGTCCGATCTCGATGCCGTGAACTGTGGCGCCACGGGCGAGCAGGTCCCGTGTTGCCTGGCCCGTGCCTGGACCGACCTCAACGATCATCGGGTTGCTCGGCAGCATCTCGAAGAGCGCGTCGAACATTGCAGCGGGGTACGACGGACGGACCGCGTCGTAGACCTCAGCGGCTTCATTGAACGAGAGCCGGATGTCGTCTGGCTGCCCCACGATCACATCTTTGCCGCGTGGCGCGCTTGGCCGCGTTGAAGCTCCCTGAGGCCCCCAAGACGCCGGGTAGGGGACGGGATTATCTCGCGTGCGACTTGGGCCTCGCACTGCAGCGCGTCGGACCATATCCGGAGCGGGATTACGTGCGGCGATATCGAGTGCCCCCGACTGGCACGTATCTGGAGTCCTTGTTGGGGTGTCCATGACGTAGTCGACGGGGGTGTTTGGTGCGTCGTGGACGCGTTATCTGGAGTGTGTCTCCGACGCACTGCGAGCCCATTCCCCTTCATGGCCGCCCTTTCAAGCTCGATGCCACCTGACGTGGAGCGTGTCGAGGACATGTCCACGACGCAGACCCGCAGGTCACCGCCCTGTTCCGGAGACGGACTCGAGATAACGGCACTTCGGGGACAGGTCCGATGCTGCCCATCCTTGGTCGTGTGTCGTTCCGAAAGGTTGACGGAGCCCGAGCGCCAGCCTCGGTCGGTCCTGGTTGTTCTGAAACCGCGCTCACAGGCGTGGGGTTGTTCTAATGCTTCCCTACGACTCGGCGCCCAACGCCTGACGCAGCGCCACCGCCACTTGCGTGTAGATGCGGTCGCGTTCTGGCTCAGTCATCTCGCTCAACGGATCCAGACCCCAAGGTGCGTACAGGTGTCGAGTGATCTCGCTGTGGTCGCAGTGACCGACGATCACGGCGAGGAGACGGCTGGTCCCCTTCGTCAGTTTTGGCAGCTCCACGTCGGCGACGTAGTCGGATGCGAGGAACTTGGCGGAGATCATGAGGATGCCGAAGGCGGCCTGCTCCAGTTGGTCGTCGATCACCTGGTGATGGTCCTCGCCCGCCACGATCTCTCGGAACGTCCAGACTTCGGCCAACTGCCGTCGAATCGGAGCCAAGTGGTTCCGGAGCTCATCTACGTACTTCTCGTCGGCCACGCTGTACGAAATGAAGACAACGGGCCGATCAGACGCAGCCACTGCTTCCGGCGGATGAGCGGCGAAGCCCGATGCGTCCAAGCTCGTCAGCTGAATCCAAGCTGTCTGGCGCCTGCCGATGTCAAACAAGACGCCGTCGATCTCGCGAATCTGTTCCCAACTGGCAGTCGACGGGTGCACGGCAACGTTGTGCGTTCCTCCTCCGGGCCGAACGCGGAACCGGATATCGGCCACACTCGGGAGTCCTTTGTCGGCAAGCTCAGCATTCAGGCGACTGCGGAGCTCGACGAGCTCTGTTGGAACCGGCGATGCGACCAGCTTCCAACTGAAGGCGCTGACGACCGCCAGGGCTTCCTCGATCGAATCCCGCTTCTCGACCGCCAACCGGAGTGCATCGTCGTGCAACGTGAGCTGAAGCTCGTAGAACTTGGCGGAGTCGCTCGCCTCCGACTTCATCGCAACGTGATGCGCATGGAGCAGGACCTCGGCCAGTTCAAGCTCACCAGTGGCCGCGAGTCGTACCAATGCGGCCGCAAAGGTCGCGGCGGGTCCGTTCGGGTCGTGCGGGAACGCTGGGCTGCCAGGGGTCAACGACACCAATGAGACCGTAGTTGGACGAGCTATCACCAATCGCGTCCCGCTCCTATCGCCGGCACTGCGTCTCAGCAGCCAGACGCCTCGTCTAAAAGAGCATCTCGAAGCAGATCAAGATGCCCCATGTGGCGGGCGGTCTCCTCGATCATGTGCACGAGAATCCAGCGAAGATTGACCGGCCCTCGCCCGAACGACGGAACCGCTGCGACATGATCGAGCGAAGCGCACAGCGCGGTCGCAGTCCCGCTGCGCTCGCAGGCCGCCATGTACAACCCGACGATCGAATCGGCGGTGTCATGCGGAGTGAGTCGCATCGCGTCATCAGGATCATCGGCACCCGGTCGGTCCCACGGAGACGGCATCGGCGATCCGAGCAGCCGACCCTGGAACCAACGATCCTCTGCCCACGCGAGATGTCTCACGATCCCGGCGATCGAGAGATCAGTCGCCGGCAGCACACGAGCGGACGCTTGATCCCATGGAGTGTCCACCAACACAGTCGCCGCAGTCGTCCTGTACTGATCGAGTCGCTGGACCAACGCCGTCCGTTCGTCTGTCGGTTGGAGGTCTGGGTACACGATCGGCCCGCCGTTCATGCGTCCAGCCTTGCACCGCAGCGCAATCGGTGTGTCACATACCGCCGGGTGGGTGACGCGATCCTTGACGGCAGGGCGGGCCGAGCGTCGGCGCCCCGCCCGGGTCTCGGTCGTGACCTGATTTGTAGCTCCTGAGCGTGCGATGCAATTCGCTCGTCGATCTCGACCTGACCGTGGGAGCCTGGTCAGGTGCCGAAGTCGTGGGAGCGTACTGATGGGGTGGTGACGATCAGGCCGCCACACTTGGGCGACTCCGCGCGGCTTGTCGCAGGTCGCGACGCTGAGTTTCATCGCTTCTTGGGTCCGGGCTCGGACGAGCCAGATCCGGTCGCGAGTATCACCGTGGACGGCGTCGTCGTCGGCTGGGTGGATCACGACGCCGAGCGGTACTGGTTGCTGCCCGGCGAGGTCAACGTCGGCTACAACGTGTTCGCATCCCGTCGGGGACAAGGCATCGCGACACGCGCACTGCAGCTGCTGATGCACCATCTCGCAATCACCGGGCAGTGCCGCACCGCGACGCTGCTCATCCACCCCGACAACGTGCGTTCTCGAGCGCTTGCCGAACGGACCCGGTTCGAGCGTCAGGCGGACCTCGACGGCAACCCCTACTACAAGCGAACCGTGCCGCCACTGACCTACAGTCAAGGCGCTTTGACCATCCGCCGTCGCCATTGCGACGACTTGGAGATGGACCTGTCCGGCGGCGACGAGGAACACATCCGCTGGTTGTGGCCGCCGAGCGAAGCCGACCAATGGAAGGCGATGACAACGACCCAACGTCGCAGTCATGCCCTGGAATGGCTGGCTGGTGTGAGCGATTCGTTCGGAGACGGACCCCGCTGGACCTTCTCGGTCGACATGGCCGATGCGACGTCCGTTGCCGCGGTCGACGTGAACCTGGCCAGCGACCACGCACCAGCGGGTGAGGCGAACATCTCGTACTGGGTCCACCCAGCGTTCCGACGTCGAGGAATCGCACCGGTCACGGTCGGGCTGGCGCTGCAGTTCCTGCGCGATCACACCGGGACACGCCGCGTGCACATCATGGTCGACCCGGACAACACGAGATCGCTGGCCGTCGCCTCCTCGCTCGGCGCCACCGTCGGCGCACTGACGGTCGACCCACACGGGCGCTCGCTGCTCCGCCACTCACTCGAGCTCTGACCGCACCGGCACAGCGGGTAAGAACGCGCTGACTCGACGTGTCCCAGGATACGCCCATTCGACGGTTCACGTAGCGTGTCGGCATGGCGAAACCCACCGAGGAGGATCGCATCGAGGCGACACGGCGGCTACTCGCCGGTCTCGTCGGAGGTGCCGACGCCAATCAACTCGTCGCCGAGATCGCCGACCTTCACGTGCGCCACAACACCTTCCCCGGCGAAGTGTTCATGGAACTCGCCGCCGACGCGCTGCGCACCGCCGGCGTCCAACGCTCACCCGGCGTCGCCTACCGCGATCTCCTCTCGAAGCATCTGAGCGAGGTCGAGTTCCACGGCAAGGAACATCGCCGCATCCAATACGCGATTCTCACCGCCTTCGCCGTGCACGGCGGGCTCGAGCCGGATCTGCTCGACGAGGTGACGTACTGGATCGAGCGGTACTGGCAGTACGCGCTGCTCGCTGCAGTCGCCATCATCCGGCACTGCGCCGAACACTCGGGGACACCGCTCTCACAGTTCGCGTCTGACTTGGCTGCCGCGAGCGGCACCGACATCAGCTGAGTCAACGAGTCAAGCGACAGCGAGCACCTCCGGCCCCGACGACGGCGTGGCTCCGGAGCCGTCACACCCGACTACTGCCGGACCAAGAACGGGGTCCGAGGCCATCGCGTCACCGCGAATATCGAGCACGGCATAAGGGCCGAACCCGAGTGGTCGGTTCGACGGCGATGCTGGATTATCGAGCGACGTTATGCGGCGCCAACAACGTTGCTCGGACACGTGCGGGTGACAACAGGCGGCCGGGCGCCCCTGACCGACCGCTCGGTCAGGGTGACTCGACGAGGCCGGCAAGTCCGGCGAGGTTCTTCTGCATGTTGGCGGCGTGCTCGCCGAGGCGGCGTTCGATGATGTCGTGCTCGCGGTCGGGCATCCGCTCGATCGCTGGGCTGAGCCCGCTGCGGCCCGGACCGATCTGGCACCACTGGGTG
>JBGTCW010000394.1:0-2883 GCA_041748635.1 Ilumatobacteraceae bacterium
TCCACAGCTCGCGCCACGCCACCGTGTGGCCCTCGGTCGGGTGGTCGGCGCTGCTCATTCGCCGTCGGCGAGCAGGCGGGCGCGCTCATCGGCCTGGAGTGCGTCGATGACCACCTGCAGTTCACCGCCGAGGATCGCCGACAGCCGGTACACGGTGAAGCCGATCCGGTGATCGGTGACCCGGTTCTCCTTGAAGTTGTACGTCCGGATCTTCTCGCTGCGACCACCACCGCCCACCTGCGAGCGACGTTCGGCCGACAGTTCGTCGTGACGCTCGCGCTCGGCCAACTCGAACAGCCTGGCCCGCAGGACGAGCATCGCCCGTGCCCGGTTCTGCAGCTGCGAGCGCTCGTCCTGCATCGACACGACGACGCCGGTCGGCCGATGGGTGATGCGGACGGCCGAGTCGGTGGTGTTGACGCTCTGCCCACCCGGACCGCTCGCACGGAAAACGTCGATGTCGAGGTCGCGATCGTCGATCTGCACCTCGACCTCGTCGACCTCGGGGAGCACCGTCACCGTCGCCGACGACGTGTGGATCCGACCCTGGCTCTCCGTCACCGGCACGCGCTGCACCCGATGCGGGCCACCCTCGAACTTCAGATTGCGCCATGCCGTCGCGCCCCGGACCTCGAAGGTGATGTCGTTGAACCCGCCCATCTCACTCGGCGACGCCGACAGGGTCTCGACCTTCCAACGCTGCGACGCGGCGTACGCGGCGTACATCTCGTAGAGGTCGCGGGCGAACAGGTTCGCCTCCTCGCCGCCCTCGGCGCCACGGACCTCGACGATCACGTTCTTGCCGTCGTGAGGATCGGTCGGCAGCATCAGCTCGCGCAGTTCGTGCTCGATCGACTCGGCATCGCTGGCCGCTGAATCGATCTCATCCACGAGGAGGTCGCGTTCGGCGCCAGACGCTCCGACGAGCATCTCACGGGCGGCATCGGCGTCGGCGACGCGCGCCTCTCGACGGCGGTACGCCTCGACGATCGGGCCGAGTTCGGTGTACCGCTTCGAGAGGCGACGGAGCGCCCCGGGGTCGGCGAGCACCTCCGGATCCGACAGTTGCCGCTCGAGTGTCTCGTACTCGTCGACGACGTGGCGGAGGCGGTCGAGCATGGCGCCCCGAGGTTACTGCCGAGGCCGTATCGACCGGGTCAGGTCGACCGGGCCCGGTCGTTCAGGTCAGACGATGCAGATGTCGATCGGCGTCGAGAGCATCGCGAGCAGCTCGCGCGTGATCCCCACCGCGTCGCGGGGTCGCAGGGCCACGATCACCGGTCCGTCGGCCATGGCCTGCACGTCGGCGACGAAGCCGACGAGGTCGAGATCGATCCCCGCCGAGCACACGATGGTCGACTCGGACCCGTCGGAGGTCATGCCGCGGGCGGTGCACGGCACGGGGTCCTTGAGGTTCGCTCGCGGCAACGGCGGTTCGGCGGCGACGACCGAGGTCAACGCGACGAGCGACGGATCTTGTTCGAGTTGCCAACGCAGGTACCGCTCCTGGCCGAGCCGATTCAGTGGGTGCTGAGGTGCGTCCGGCGACCGGTGCGCGAGCACAATGTCGACGACGGCGCCGAGCGCCTCGACGGTCGGGATGTCGCCGTGCAGCATCCGGAACGCTTCGCGGTCGTTTGCACCGACGCCGACCTCGAGCAGCACGCCATCGCCTTCCTCCTCTCGCTCCGACACGGGCGACGGGGCGTCGACATCGCCCAGTTCGGCGAAGAGCCCGACGGTCGGTTGATCGACGACTCGGCAGACCTCGAGCCCACGGACCTCGCCGACCACGACACCATGCTCGACGTTCGCCGTCGCGCCGGCGGCCTCGATGACCGGGATCAGATCGAGATGGTGGGGCGACGCCGCGGCGGGCTCGGCGAGCGGCTCGGCGACGACCGGCAGCAACGTCCAATCCTCCGGGAACCACACCTCGATCGGGAACGAGCAGCGGCGGGCTCGGCGAGCGAGCAGCCCGGTGTGCTGATCGGCCACCATCTGCAACGACGATGCGCCGTGGCGGATCGCCCACGCCAGCGCGGGACCGAGCGAACGCTCGGCCGGGCCATCGATCAGCACCCATGCGACGCCATCGACATCGAGTGCTGCGCCGCTCGGGAGGCCGTGCGGTTCGGCATCGACCGGTCGACCGAGATGTTCGCTCACCAGCGTCCGCAGCTTGACGCCGAGGAGCCGGCCGCGCCGATCGCCCGCGGAGGTGTCGCTCATCGAGTCGAACCTACCGCCGAACGACGCGTCGGATCAGACGAAGAAGCCGGTGACGTCGGCGATGAGGTGAACACCACCACCATGGTTGTACAGGCGCACCTTGCCGCCGGCACCGACCTTGGCGACCACGAGGTTGGCGATCGTGCCACCCTGAGCGACGTTGAGGCTCGACGCGTCCGGACGCGCCACTCCGCTCGGGTACACCGTCACGAAGGTCTCCTCGGTCGGGCCGGTGGCGGTGACGTTCAGGACGACCGCAGTCGCCGCCGGATCGACTCCGCCGATGCCGACGACACCGAGCTCGATCTCACTGTCGGGGCCGACCAGGCCGGCACGAGCGCCGATTCCGTGGCGCGTGTCGAGCAGTCGGGCGGGAACGACCGGCGCCACGCTCGCACCGTCGTTCGTGAAACACCCGACGACATCGGCGATCACGTCCACATCACCCGCACTGGCGGCGAGGCTGACGGCACCGCCCGCACCCAGCTTGCACACCACGAGATTGGCAACGTTGCGGCCCGGGTCGTAGTTGAGGTTCGAGACGTCGGGGAGGCCGAGCCCGGCCGGCCACACCGTCATGAAGCCGGGCAGCGTGGGTCGCAGGGCGGCCACGTTCAGCACGACGGCATCGACGCCACTCGCCGGCACGCC
>JBGTCW010000395.1:0-8749 GCA_041748635.1 Ilumatobacteraceae bacterium
CGGTCACCTCGATGATCGGCTTGATCGACAGGGCGGTCGCCAGCAGGGCTTTGGCGTTGCCGATCCGGCCGCCCTTCTTCAGGTTCTCGAGTGTGTCGAGCGCGCCGAACACACGGGTGCGCTCGACGAGATCCCGGGCGAGCGCCTCGACACGGTCGATGTCTGACCCGTCGCGTGCTGCACGAGCGCACGCCAGCACGATCGTGCCGAGGCCCATCGTGAGGGTGCGACTGTCGATCACCCGGACGTCGACGTCGACCTCGGGGTCGTCGGTGACCGTGCGGGCGGCGAGCTGCGCCGACTGCATCGTGGCCGAGAGGGCCGACGACAGCGAGATCATGATCACGCTCGTGGCGCCAGCCGCAGCCGCCGAGCGATACGCCTGCTCGAACTGCCCGGGAGCGGGAGCGGCGGTCTCCGGCAGCACGTCGGAGTTGACGCACCGAGTCCAGAACTCGGCCGTCGACAGCTCGGAACGGTCGACGAACTCTTCATCGCCGAATCGGATCGTCAGCGGAACGATGGTGATGCCGAGGGCATCGGCGAGCTCAGCCGGGAGGTCGCACGAGCTGTCGGTCATCACGTGCACCGATGCGATCACTCGATCGACCTGGCCGCCACCGTCGGGTGCGGGCGTAGGGAGAGCCGGGTCGAGCGAGTCGTTCACAGGGCATCGGACTGTACTGCGTCGGTCGATGCGTAGGGCTCTGCGGCCGCCTCGACCGTGGTACGGCGTCGTCCCCGCCAGTGTGTGAACCACCACGTCAGCAGCACGAGGACGAACCCTCCGGTGAGCACCTGACCGAGTCCGGTCAACGCCGTCACCCTGGCGGTCAACGCCACCGGCTCACCGATCGGCTCGCCCGCCGGCGTCGAGACGGTCAACTCGATCGACGAGGTCCCGTTCGCCTCGGCGTCGACCGGAACGATCACGCTGGTCTCGTCGAGCGGGCGCAACGTGACGCGTTGATCGCCTTCGGGAAAGTCGACCTTGGTCGAGTCGAGTGAGACGATGACGTCGAGTGGCTCGTCGAGCGTATTGGCGATGCGGACTTCGATGGTCCCGCTTCGCCCGGTCAACGTGAACGTGAACGGATCAGGGAGTCGGACTGCCTGACGGAGCGTGTCGGCCTCGGCGATCATCGCCGACGTCGCGGCGTCGACCTCGGCGTCGGAGAACCCGGTCGAGATCAGCGTGTCGATCTGGTTCGACCACTCGGCGACGCGAGGATCGTCGTCCGCGAGCATGCTCGCCGCACTCGCGAGGTCCAGCCCCGTGAGGTCGAGGAGTTCGACCCGCGCATCGAGCAACGGTCCGGCGATGTCGGGAAGCTGAATCGTGACCGGCTCGCCGTCGTCGAGCAGGACGTCGGTCACCCTGGGCAGAGCTGACGCCGGGGTGAAGCGGACGCCGGGTGTGGTCGCGGCGAGTTGTTCGAGGGCCCCGAGGAGTCGAACGTCGGGGCTCGTGAGGTCGGCAGCGGCGAGGACGCGGCTTCTGCGCGGCGCCACCGATTGCCGCCCGAACGAGAGAGCTGCTGCAGCGTCGTCGGCCTCTTGTTCGACGAGCATCTCGGTCAGCACGGTCACGCCCCACTCGGTCGCCGTGGACCGTGCGAGGATCTGATCGGCGGCATCGACGGTGAGTTCGAGTCCATCGACGAGCAGGAACGCCAGGGTGCCGCCGTCGGGGAGCTCGGCCTCGACGAAGCGATCGCTCGGCGGCAGCTCGCCACCGATCATCTGCCTGTAGAGCTCGGGCGGGATCACGACGAGTCGGGTGCCGAGGTCGCGGAGGTGTTGTGCACCACCGGTGCTGATCTGGTCGGTCGCGATCCAGACCTCGCGTTGCGTCGGGGTCGTGGGAACCGCCTCGGCGAGCAGGTCCTCGCCCGCTGAGATGAACCGCGTGTAGGTGTCGGCTCGTCCGACGGCGACTGCCGACGAGACATCGAGCGGCACGATGGGCAGGGTGATCAGTTCATCGTCGGCCAGCGCGGTGGCAAGACGCTCGGAGCCGGCGGGTGTCGATGCCATGTCGGCCACCAGGGTGGGCGGAACCTGCAGCGTCATGGGAGACCGGAGCGCGTCGGCGAGGTCGACCGCGGCGTCGAGCTGTTCGTTGGCGGCTGCCAACCTCGCGTCGTCGGCGCTCGGGGCGAGGCCGGGAATCGCAGTGACCACCGAGAGACCGATCGGCGGTGCGACCACGGCGTCGCTGTCGACCGCGCCCGCAACCCGTTGGATCACCGTGCCGGCCGTGGCGATGACGTCACCGGCATCCGGATCGCCGACGAGCAACTGGATCCGCAGTGGATAGAAGCCCGGCCGCTCGAGCTTCAGGCGTGATTCGACGCTGTCGACGACGTCGGTGCCGACGTCGAGGACGAGGTCGACCGTACCGTCGTCGTTGAGCGTCAGCAGTGGGCGCGCATCGATCTCCACGCCGTCGATCACGCCGACGAACTCATCGGGGTCAACCCTGCTGCCGACCAGTCTGGCGACGTCGTCGGGATCGCTCAAGGCTGCGTAGTTGGTGATCCTGAGGGTGAGCTGGACGAGTTCCGGCGGAGGCGGCGGTGGGACGGGTTCGACGGGTTCGTCGGGTGGAGTCAGCGCCGGATCCTCCGGCGTCGTCGGGGGAACGGGCTCGGGCGGTGGGAGCAACTGCAGCGGGTCGCCGTCGAGGCCGCGCAGCAGGTAGCGCAGTTCGATGTCGCCGTCCGGATCGACGGCGAGTCGCTGCTCGACGAGTTCCAACCGAGGCCGATCGCTCGTCGACTGCGTCGGTCGATCGAGCGGCGAACCTGCCGTCGGGCTCGCCGGCGACAACGCCACGACGAGCACGCAGAGCGTGACGATGAAGATCGGGACGACGCCGAGAGGGACGGTGAATCGCTGCAGCGGTGGTCGGCGCGACGCCGTCGTGTCCCCGCTCATCACAGTGCTCGCTCGAGGATCAGCAACGAACCGGGCGATCGCTCGAATCCGCTCGACTCGTACAGCGCCAGTGCTCGGTGGTTGTCGCTGGCAGTGTTGACCATCACCCGATCGATGCCGCGCCGGCGCATCCAGCGCAGCGCATCGTCGAGCAGGAGTCGCGCGACGCCGCGACGACGAACGCTCGGATCGACGGCGAGGCGCTGCACGTAGCCCGAGCGACCGGCGCGCCCGCTGATCGAGAACCCGACCATGCGACGACCGTGGTGCACGCTGCGCGATCGGTGATACGGCGTGGCGGTCGTGATGTCGCTCAGCGCGACGGTGTCGTTGGCCCACGGCGGAGAGAACGAACGACGATCGATCTCGGCGGCCTCCGGCAACATCGGTGGCCGCAACCGCCGTAACCGGAGCTGGTCGTTCGATCGAGCGAGGAGGCGTTGGTCACCACCGCTCGGGCCACTCGTCCGGCGGATCGACGAGTCGGGCGGGATCGACGACGTCAGGAGGGTCAGCAGGGTCAAGGTGTCGACGACCCCGAACCCGGCGTCGGTGAAGGCGGGCACGGCGTCGGGGAAGAGGGCGCCGGTGCGTACCGTCCGAGCACCTCGCTCCCTCGCGAAAGAGATCCAGCGAGCGACGTCGGTGTCCGTCGGCACCATCTGGTGATCGAGCAGCACCAGGTGCGCGACTCGATCGTCGTACGGCCACCGACCCAGACGGGCACGGGCGGGGGTTGCGGCCGCCAGACTGCTCACCGCTCCGAACGTACTCCGGTGTGGCCTCGCCCTCACCGTCACGACACGTGGTCGGGCGTCCTAGCCTTGCCGCCGTGGTTCCCGAACGGCTGCTCCCCGTACTGCGCGAGTTGGCGCCGCTCGCCGAGCGTTTTCGCGATGCCGGCCACCGGCTGTACCTCGTCGGCGGAACGGTTCGGGATCTGTTCGTGGGGTCGGACCGTGACGACTTCGACCTCGACCTCACCACCGACGCACGTCCGCCCGAGATCAAGCGCTGTCTGGATGGTTGGGCCGACGCGATCTGGACGCAGGGCGAGAAGTTCGGCACGATCGGCGCCCAGGTTCGAAACGAGGCGACCGGTCGCGAGCGCATCTACGAGATCACGACGTTTCGAGCCGAGGCCTACAGCGACGACTCCCGCAAGCCCCACGTGGTGTTCGCCGACGAGATCGAGGCCGACCTCTCCCGACGTGACTTCACGGTCAACGCCATGGCGCTCGAGCTGACCGGTCGCGACGGAGCCCCCGAACTGATCGATCCGTTCGACGGTGCGGTCGATCTCGCAACGCGGGTGTTGCGCACGCCGATCGGGCCCGAGGTCAGCTTCGGCGACGATCCGCTGCGCATGTTGCGCGCCGCCCGGTTCATTGCCGGCTACCAACTCGTTGCGACCGCCGAGCTGGTCGCCGCGGTCAACGAGATGGCACCCCGACTCGAGATCGTGTCGGCCGAGCGGATTCGCGACGAACTCGACAAGCTCATGGTCGTCGACCACCCGGCGGCCGGACTGTGGTTCCTGGTCGACACCGGGCTCGCCGACCAGTTCCTGCCGGAGCTGCCCGCAATGCGTCTCGAGCACGACCCGATCCACCGCCACAAGGACGTCTTGAGCCACACGATCGCCGTGGTCGAGAACGTCCGTCCACCGCACGAGCATCCGGCGATCGCCGCAGGTGAGCGGCCGACCTTCGACTTCCGCATCACCCGACTCGCTGCGTTGTTCCACGACATCGGCAAGCCGCGCACTCGGGGTTTCCTCGAAGGAAAGGGCACGACATTCCATCATCACGACGCCGTCGGGGCCCGCATGACTCGCAAGCGGATGAACGCGCTGCGGTACTCGAACGACGACGTCGCGGCCGTTACCGAACTGGTGGCGTTGCACCTGCGATTCCACACCTACTCCATGGGTTGGTCGGATTCGGCCGTGCGCCGCTATGTCCGTGACGCCGGTGAACTCCTCGGTGAGCTCAACGTCCTGACGCGCTGCGACTGCACCACCCGCAACGAGAAGAAGGCGGCCCGGCTGTCGAGGCGGATGGACGAGCTCGAGGTGCGTATCGACGAGTTGGAGGCTGCAGAAGAGCTGGCGTCGCTGCGACCGGAACTCGATGGCAACGTCGTGATGGAGCAGCTCGGGATCGGTCCGGGGCGCGATGTCGGCGACGCCATGAAGTTCCTGATGGACGTTCGGCTCGACGAGGGGCTCCTCGGTGACGCCGAGATCCGTCGGCGTCTCGACGAATGGTGGTTGGCCCGCCCGGTCCGGTGAGTGTCCCCGGTCGGCGCGCCGGCTCGCTCTAGCCTTGGGCCGTGATCATGGGCCGCGCACACCGCGACGACGACGTTGTCGATGGGGCGCGAGTCGAGTTGCCGCGGCAGCGTCACTACCGCGTCTGGTGGCTGGTCCTGCCGATCGTCTCAGTGTCCGCAGTGCTCGTCGCGCTGGCCGGCGCCCGCGCTGGATCTGACCCGGGACCTGGCACGGTCGGCGTCGTGGTCGGTATCTCGGTGCTCGCCCTGGTTGCCGTGGTGGCGACGGTGCTCGAGGCGCGTCGGGGCGGACGCCAGTTCCGACACACGATCGACGAACTCTCGCGAACGCAGTCCGAGATGCGGCGACTGCTCGACGACCTTCCCGATGCGGTGATGCGCCTGAACGATCACGGCGTGATCGAGTCGGCGAACCGTCGTGCAGCGCTCCTCACCGGTCGCACCGTCGACGAACTCGTCGGGCGGACGTTCCTCGAGATGATCGGCGACGACGACCGCGAGTCCGTCACGGAGCGCTGGCACTTCGACGAACCCGAACCCGTGCCGACAGGGGCCGGTGTCGACGTCACGGGCCCACTGCGCACGCACGTCGTGTTCGAGTTGGTCGACGTCACCGGAGATCCGCATCTCGTCGAGGCCTCGTTGCACCGCCCGGCGGTGTCCGACGGACCCGGTGGCGGGCTCGTGGTGCTGTTGCGCGACGTGACCGATCGGGCGCGCACGACAGTGGCGTTGGAGCAGGCCCGTCGTCGCTTCCAGCAGGCGTTTCACTCCGCGCCGACCGGGATGGCACTCGTCCGCCTCGACGACAGTCGCATCGTGGACGCCAACCAGTCGCTCGCCGACATGCTCGGGCGTCCGCTGGCGTCGATCATCGGTGTCGGCATCCGCGAAATCACCCATCCCGACGACCTTCGGGCCGCCGCAGTCCAGCGGGCCCGGCTTGAGCTCGGCATTGCCGACACGTATCTGCTCGAACAGCGCTATCTCCGCAGCGACGGCGAGTCCGTCTGGGCACGCACCCGCGTGTCGGTCACGGAGGACGAAGGCGTGGCGTTGGCGATCACCCACATCGAGGACGTCACCGATCAGCGACTCGCCGCCGAGCGGCTCTCCCACGCTGCCACGCACGACGGCCTCACCGAGCTCCCGAACCGGACCGCCCTGGTCGAGCGTCTCGACGAGCTGCTCGCCGACGCCGAGGCCGGACAGGTGTCGGTGCTGTTCATCGACCTCGACAACTTCAAGGTGGTCAACGACAGTCTCGGCCATGGTGTCGGCGACCAACTCCTGCGCCAGATCGCCGGTCGGCTCCGCGACGTCATGCGCGACACCGATCGGCTCGCCCGGTTCGGCGGCGACGAGTTCGTCGTGTTCGTCGACGGCGGCGTCGATCCGGCCGTCGTGGCCGAGCGTCTCCGGCGCGCCGTGCAGCGACCGGTGCTCATCGACGGCCACGAGTTGGTGATCACGGCGAGCATCGGCTTTGCCGTGAACTCCACGAGCGACATCACCGCCGACGAACTGTTGCGCGACGCCGACGCGGCGATGTACCGCGCCAAGGGCGCTGGTCGCGATCGGGTCGAGGCGTTCACCGAGGAGACGCGTGCCGCATCCGTTGCGGCCCTGCAGACATCGAGCGAGCTGCGCCGGGGACTCGACCGCGGAGAGGTCGTGCCGTACTTCCAGCCGATCGTCGAACTCGAGAGCGGTCAGGTGGTTGGATTCGAGGTGCTGGCACGGTGGTTGCACCCCGACCGCGGCCTGCTCGTTCCCGCACAGTTCCTGCCGATGGCGGAGGAGTCCGGTCTGATCGTCGAACTCGGTGCCGGCATCCTGCGCGACGCGCTCGCGCAACTGGCGCACTGGCGAGCGGTCGGACTGCGGTTCGCATCGTGCTCGCTGTCGGTCAACGTCGCCACCCAGCAGCTGATCGACGGGCGCTTCCTCGATGTCGTGCACGACGCGCTCGGTGAGACGGGCATCGACGCCGATTCCCTCTGGCTCGAGATCACCGAGACAGCGCTGATGGCCGACACCAACGCAGCGGGCCGTGCGCTGCGTGACCTGCGCGGTCTGGGCCTGCACCTGGCGGTCGACGACTTCGGCACGGGCTACTCGTCGTTGACGTATCTCAAGCGGTTCCCGGTCGAGGCGATCAAGGTCGATCGGTCGTTCGTCGCCGGGTTGGGTCTGGAGCCCGACGACACCTCGATCGTCGAAGCGGTCGTTCGTCTCGGACACTCGCTCGGGCTGAGCGTGGTCGCCGAGGGCGTCGAGACCCCGCTGCAGCTCACGCACCTGCGCGATCTGCGCTGCGACAGTGCACAGGGCTACCTCTTCGGCCGACCGCGCCCGGCCAGCATCACCGCCACCGACCACCTCGCCGCGATGAGCGAACCCACCTGATACGAGGGGTTTCGCTCATCGCTCGGATGGTCAGGAGCCTTCTTTGCGGGCGCGGAGGATGAGCGAGCCGGGGGCCGGTCGCTGGGCGGTGGCGCCGAGTTCGAGGAGTTGGTCGACGCGGAAGTTCGCGCGGGTCAACGACGTGAACCACTCACCGATCGTGCGCTCGCCGGTGCCGTAGGGACGTTCGGCCGAGACGTCGGCGTACGGATGCTGCATCGACATCACGAGCGACGTTCCGGGTTTCAGGATCCGGTGTACCTGACGAAGCAGCCGCCCGAGATCATCGACCCGATCGATCGTGTGGGCGGCGAGGACCACCTCGCACGAGGCTGATGCGACGTCGCCGAGATCAGCGAGATCGGTCTCGAGACACTGCACCTGGACTTCGGCATCGATTGCCCGACGGCGCGTCTCGGCGATGCGTTCGGCGTCGGTGTCGATGGCGATCGACTTCGCGCCGGAGCGGGCGAACGCCACCGAGTTGAACCAGGGTGAGATCCCGAGCTCGACGGCGCGTTTGCCGTCGGACACGTCCCCACACAGCCGGAGTTCGTCGTCGCCCGGCGTGCCGGGCCCATAGTTGATGTCGGCGACCACCGCACCAGTGTGCCCCCTCGGCATGCCGCGGCCGGGGATCACGACGACTGCGTGGGAGCCGGTAGTGTCAGCGGCCATGGCGTTCACGGTCGGCGCACTCCGCGGGTCGGATGGCTCGCGCGGACTGATCGACCATCGGTTGGCCCGACGCATGCTGATCAGCCAGGTCAAGAAGGGGCGCGTTCCGATCGACCAGGTGTGCGACGCCCACCCAGAGCTGATCCGAGCAGCCCGCAACGTCGGCACGCAGACCTCGACACGATGCCCGATCTGCGAGGAGGCCGACCTCAAGTTGGTCACCTACGTGTTCGGCCCCCGCTTGTCGGCGCAGGGTCGCTGCGTCTCGACGGCCAAGGAGATGCGTCAACTCAACGCGCGCTCCGAGGAACTCAGTGCCTACGTGGTCGAGGCGTGCGTCGAATGTCGCTGGAACCATCTGCTGCGGATCATCCCCGTCGGCGGACGGTCGTGATCCAGCCCCGATGAAGCGCAACGCGCTCGTCGG
>JBGTCW010000396.1:0-3016 GCA_041748635.1 Ilumatobacteraceae bacterium
GCGAGCACGAGCAGACCGACGGCCGCCTCGACGCCGAAGGCGCGCCGAAGGCGATCGGCCATCGGGACCGTCATCTCGTTGGCCCGCGCCAAGCGCTGGTTCACGAATTGGCGTGCCGACACCGCGACGAAGATCATCCCGGCCACGGCGACCGTCTTGAGCAGCAGCACGCGGCCGTGCGACGTGCCGAACAGGTCGCCGCCATCGAGCAGGATCATCTGGACGATGCCTGTGGCGATGGTGGCCCCGATGGCGAGGTTCGACAGTCGCCCGAATCCACGCACCGCATGGACGAGGTCTTCCTCACCCGGCCCCGCGAGGACCACGCGAGCGAGCAGGACGACACCGCCCAGCCAGACCGACATCGCCAGCGCATGGAGGACCGAGAGCGGTATCGCCAGGATGGCGAGATCCATGTTCGTGCGACTGAAACCGATGGTGACGACCGCGAGCGCCGGAATACCGAGTGCCGCCATCTGGGTGACGGGATCGATCACGCGGTCGGGACGGAACGCCACCCACGCGCACGCCACGACGAGTACGAGCCGGGCGACCGCGGCGACTCCTGGGATGCCGGCGTCGAACAGGTCGATCCAGTTGGCCGGGTTGAACCCGCTGCCGAGTCCGGTACCGGTGACCGCGGCGGTGGCCGCAGCGACGTAGAGCAGTGTGCCGATCAGGGCCACGATCCAGACGACTCGGAGGAAGCGGATCGTCACCAGGTACTCGACGCCCTCCGGCCAGGCAGCGGCGATGACGACCAGCGAGCCGAGCAGCACCGCCAGACCGAGCACCGAGATCAGCCGACCCAGCCAGAGCGGGCCCTGGCCCGAGTCGACGTCGGAGAGGTTCGCCACCTCACCGGTCGTGGCGGTCGACGTCGATGTGGTCTCGGTCGATGGTGCGCTGTCCGCCGGCTCCGACGTCGCCGTCGTCTCGACGGTCGCCGGGTCGTTCTCGATCGTGAAGGTGATGTTGGCCTGACCGTTCGGTGAGCCCTCCGAGTCGCTCACCACGTAGGCCGCCACACACGCACCCCGCGGCAGCGGGTCGATGATGTCAGCGGTCATCGTGAGGCGGTCGTCGCTGAGCCGCCGGGGGCCGACGGTGAACAACTCGGTGCAGGTCACCGTGATCGTGTTGACCTCACCGAGCTGTTCGGTGAACGTGAACGAGATCGTTTCCGGCGACTGGGCGATGGTGGAGCCGTCGGCGGGGTCCGACGACACGAGGGTGTTCTCGGCGGACGCCGTGTTCGGCAGGAAGCCGATCAGCGCCACGGCGCCGAGCGCGGCGCCAGCGATGATCCGGCGGACCCGAACGACGGCGCGTTGTTGTGTTCCCTCGATCACGATCGTCTGAGGCTAGTTGCCCGCAGTCTGATCCACGGGGGCACTCGGGTGGCGAGCCGCTGACGCTGCCGTTCTCGTCGCGTCACACTTCACCGCGGCGACACCCCGACGCACCCATCTCGTCGACGAGATCGTTGCGACCGCGAATCAGCTCGCCGAGGCGGACGGTGAGTTCGCCCAGTTCTGCGTCATCCGTTCCGGTCACGGCGATTGCACGCCACGCCGCGGTCTGCTCGTCGGTGTTGCGGATGAACGCTCGGTGGTCGCCGCTGAGCACGTCGGGCACCTCGAGCGCCCGCGTTCGCTCCGCTTCGTTGTCGAGCGCGCTGGCCGCACTCGTCGCGAAGTCGGCCACGGAGATCTGTTTGGGGGGTCGCGGCAACGCGTCGATGGTGGCGGCGGTGGCCGCGCAGATCGTCTCGAGGTCGGCCACGTAGTCGGCCTCGGTGACGATCGTCGGCTCGCTGGCGCACGCGGCGAGCACGATCGCGATGAGGGCAGCTGCGACGCGGGGCATCTCGCGAGGGTAAACGGGCTGACTGCTCCTTCCGACGCGATCGCTGCATGCCTGGGGTCAGACCCCAGATGTAACGGCTGCGCCGTCACACCTGGGGTCTGACCCCGCGCGCCCCGTCGCTATCGTGGCGGCGATGGCCACTCAGTCGCTCTATCGCCGCTACCGGCCTCGCCGCTTCAGCGAATTGAAGGGGCAGGACCATGTGGTGCGTGCGTTGCGGACCGCAGTGGCGGAGGGCCGTGAGGGTCAGGCGTACCTGTTCTCGGGCCCGCGCGGCACCGGCAAGACGACGTCGGCTCGGATCCTCGCCAAGGTCCTCAACTGCGTGAACCCGCTCGAGGGTGAACCCTGCTGCGAATGCGAGTCGTGCCTGGCAGTCGAGCGAGGTGTCAGCTACGACGTCCACGAACTCGACGCGGCGAGCAACAACGGCGTCGACGCGATGCGCGAACTCATCGAGCGGGCGTCGCTCGGAACGCCAGGTCGTCACAAGGTGTACATCCTCGACGAGGTCCACATGCTCTCCAAAGCTGCCGAGGCAGCCCTGCTGAAGACCCTGGAGGAACCGCCGCCGCACGTCGTGTTCGTGCTCGCCACGACCGACCCCCAGAAGATGTCCGACACCATCCGCAGCCGCACCCAGCACCTGCAGTTCCACCTGCTGCCCGCCGACACCCTGGCGGAACACGTGCGTTGGGTCGCCGCCGATGCCGGCCTCGACGTCAGCGAGGCCGCGTTCGAACAAGCCCTGAGCCGAGGTGGCGGTTCGGCACGCGACACCCTCTCGGCGCTCGAGTTGGTGGCGAACACCGGCGACGAGGGGTTGCAGATGGTCGCGCTCGACGAGTTCGTCGATGCGATGATCGACCGCGACTCGGGTCGGGCGCTCACGGTCGTCGCGCACGGTGTGCAAGGTGGCATGGACCCGCGAACATTGACCGAGGAACTCATCTCGTTGCTCCGCAATGGATTCCTGTCGCTGATGGCTCCCGAACTCGTCCAGGTGCCGTCGAACCGACTCGACGCGCTCGCCGCACAGGCCCAGCGACTCGGTGCCGCCGGCCTCGTGCGTGGCATCGAGGTGCTCGGAGAGGCGCTCGTCGAGATGCGACACGCCCCCGACCCGCGGGTGCTGCTCGACGTGGCC
>JBGTCW010000397.1:0-1595 GCA_041748635.1 Ilumatobacteraceae bacterium
TCGGTGGTCAACTCGTGTCGCCTGCGGGCGAACGGCCAGATCACGATCGACGTCAACCAGGCGCCGGTCGGGTCGTCCACGTCGGTCAACGCGTTCCGAGGTGAGCAGATCGTGATTCCCGTGTCCGACCTCGCCACCGACGCCGAAGCATTGACGATCGCATCGCTCACATCGGCGCCGGCCTGGGTCGAGGGTCTGCCGGATCGACTGGTGATCTCGCCCCCGCCCGGCACGGCGACAGGAGTGACCAGCTTCACCGCCCGGATCGACGACCCGGGTGGTCTCTCGACGGTGGTCGACGTCGTGGTGACGATCCAGAATCGGCTCCCGGTCGCGGTGGACGATACCGTCGACGTCTCGAACGGTCGGCCGCGAACCGTCGATCTCGTCGCCAACGACATCGACAGCGACTCAGCCGGTGGGTCAGCGGGCTTGGAGATCAGCGAACTCCCGGGCACGCCGACGTTCACGCTCAGCTTCCCGAACGGCGAATCGGGCACGGTGACACTGGATGCCGATCGACGCCGCATCACCGTCGACCCCGGCGACGGTCTCGGCCGTGCGCAGTTCTCCTACCGCGTGCGCGACGCCGACGGTGGTGTGTCGCCGGCTGCGACGGTCACCGTCGATGCTCCCGCCCCGAATCAGGCGCCCATCGCCGTCGACCAGGAGGTGTCGGCAACGGTCGGAACCTCGCTGACCGTCGTGTTGAACGCGAGCGATCCCGACGGACCGGAGCCGACGATCGTCGGCGCAACGTTCTCCGATCCGAGCGGCGTCGTGGTAGATCGCTCCGGTCTGCGACTGTCGGTGCTCGCAACGACCCCGGGCACCTTCGTGGTCACCTATCAGGTCACCGACGGCGAGACGACCTCGGCGGTGGCGTCGCTGACGATCATCGCGACGCCTGCAACCTCGACCACGACGACCGCGACGACTACAGCGCCACCGTGAGTGCACGCATGGGCGTCAGTCGGACAGCGGGGATCGGGTGGCCGGCCGCAGCGAACGCAGGCTCAGCCGCCACCGCACTCGTTGCCACCGTGTTCGAGCGGTGACGATCGCCTGATCCACCGAGCCCAGGCATGCGATGGCGTCCTGGGCGAGCAGATCGAGATGGGGCGGCGCTCCGAACGTCGCCGAGCTCGACAACACGGCCAGCCGTCGCAGAGCGGGTGACGCGAGGGGCACCATCGTCGTGGCCTGAAACGCGATCTCCGAATCGGTGGCCGACGCGTCGATCCGGAGGCCGGCATCGACGAGCGCGTCGGTGGCCGATGCCCACGCCCCGCGGATGCGTTCGGTCGGGTCGTCCGCTCGCAGGCGGCGCATGCGCTTGCGGTACTTGAGCCCGACGATCGTGCCGGCAGCGATCACGAGGGGAACGACGATGGCCGTCAGCACGATCGACCCACGGAGCAGCCAGACGAGGGCGATCGACAGCGCCCGGTCACCGCGCTCGTCGACGTCGTCGTCGTCGGACGCAGGTTCGCTGTCGGAGTCCGGCGGGGGGACGATCGGGGGTTGAGGTGCCGCCGGAGCCTGGGCCTGCGGCTCGGGCGGTGGTGGCGACCCGTCGACGGCCTCGGCGGCCG
>JBGTCW010000398.1:0-6710 GCA_041748635.1 Ilumatobacteraceae bacterium
CCGAAACCGATCTCCACGACCGTTCCTTCGAGGCCCGCACAGACCCGCGCCCGGATCTCACGGTTCTCGTCGGTGTTCATGACGGCGTTCATGAGATGCGGAAGGACCCGCGAGCGGTAGACACCCATCTGGGAGCCCACGTTACGCCGTGCCAGCAACTGGGCCTTTGTGCCCTGTCGGGGAGCCCTCCGATCGGGTTCGATGACGGCGTGGACGCAGACACTCGACCGAGTGGCGTCCGGAAGGAGCAATCGTGACCGACGCGACCGCAACCGTGGGGACCTGTCTCCGAGTGCACGGCCCGATGACAGCTGACGAAGTCGAGGCCCTCACGCGCCACTGGCACGCGCTCGACACCAGGATCCGGAGTTTCGATGCGCACGACGTTCGCCTCGACCTGTATGTCAAGGACCGAGACACGAAGAGCCAGCACCTCACTCTCGACGCGAAGATCACCGGGTTGCCCAACCTGGTGGCAACGACGTCCGAGGCGGACTTCGACCATGCGCTCAATGTCGTGCGTGACGAGATGATGAGGCTCATCGGCGACGCCAAGGAAACGCACCGCCCACGCAAGACGACACGCTTCCGCTCGGCGTGACGACAACGCAGCGGACGGGGACGAAGGGTGTGCTGAGATGACGTTGTCGTCGCCCCGCACCAGTGCAGCGTTGACGTTTCTGGGGCGGAGGATCTGCGGTCATCACCACTTCGTGGTCGGACATTGAGGAGGTGCAGTGGACTCAGGCGGAGGTGAGGCCGTCGATGATCGCGACGTACGGGGCGCAGTTGGTTTCGACGAAGAAGGCGCGCGCCTGATCCAGTTCGGTGGTCACGCTCGGGTGGCCGGCGCCGACTGCGATGGCGGCATCGATGGCGATCAGCGCCGCTGGCCACCCCAGGCCGAGGTCGAGCAGTTCCTGTCGAGCTCGGAGTACGGCACCGACGTGGGAGCCGACCCGGCCGAGGGCAAGGCCCACCGAGCCGGCGAGCGCGTCGCGCTCCAGCAGCGTCGTGTGAGCACCGTTGACCATGTCGTCGAACCGCTGGAGTGCCTGAGCGGCCCGGCGAGGTCGTCCCACCCACAGCGAGCAGCGCGCTGCCCTGAGCCACTCCGTCGGATCGAGCGTGTCGGCGGCCCGAGCGCTGGACCAGGCTGAGGATTCGGCCTCCCCGAGCCGACCGTTGGCAGTATGGATCGCAACGTCCGCCTCGCCGAGCCAACTTGCATAGAAGCTGGGTGCCACGTTGGCCTCGAGTGCTGTCAGCCGTCGATGCAGGGTCGAAGTGTTCAGTCCACGTGACGCTGAGATCAAGATCGCTGTCGTGAGCATCTGGCCGACATCGGATCCTTCCCAACTGTCCCAGGCGACCATGTCCAATGCGGTGTCGGCGTCCTGCCAATCACCAAGTTGGTGAGCGAGCCCGGCGCGGAAGGACAGCATGAACCGTTCCATGCTCGTGGCGCCGACACGACGGGCGAAGGAACACCCATCGACGGTGAGCGCGTGAGCTCGTCGAGCGTCGTGGTGCATCAGGATCCATGCAAGGTTGGTCTTTCCACGCAGCAGTGTGCCGAGCTGACCCGACGCATCAGCGAGTTGGATACCTTCGGTCAGATACTCGACGCCGTCATCGATTCGTCCGAGACGTCCACAGCAGGTGCCTTGGGCCACGAGTGCGTCAGCCTTGAGGCCTATTGCGTCGTTGTCGGTTGCTACGTCCACGACGTGTTGTGCCAGCAAGAACCCCTGCTGGCTCTGGCCCTCGAAATCGAGAGCGCGAGCGGCTTGTACCTGCAGCATGCCGAGCCGGACCGGGTGTACCCGGTCGGCATACTGTGCAATCGCTCGGTCGAGCACGGCACGGGCGGCGTTCGTACGTGCGAGCCGAAGAAGCGTCTCACCGATCACCGACGCAACGCGTGCGGAGGCGTCGGCGTCACCGGACCCGTCGTGGAAATCCAGCGCCTCCTCGAGACCGACGAGGGCATCGGCGTAGTCGCCGACCTCGATCGCCGCACTGGCCCTCCGTTCGAGGACCGCAGCGCGTTCGACGTGCGAAGCCGTCAGAACGAGTGCATCATCCGCAAGAGCAACAACCTGGCCGAACGCTCCGAGCAACCACGCTCGCTCGATCGCCGACTGAAGCGATGTCACTGCTCGAAGTGCGAACATGTCGGCGTCAACTGCATCTGGCGCACACTTGAAGGCGGCCAAGTCGTGAGAGGCGATGAGACCTACTAGGTCGCCCTCACGACCCGACTCCAAGTGACGAGCCACCGACGCGTGCAGCGCCCGACGGTCCACCCGCGACAGCGTGTTGTACGCGATCTCACGGACGAGACCCTGCGTGAAGTAGAACGAGCGGTCATCTCCGACGTCGGTGTCTTCAACCAGAATGCCTGCGGCGATGAGGGCATCGAGCGTCGAAGAAAGCGTGTCAGGCTCGACGCCGCACACCGCCCCAAGCGTGGTTCCGGCGAACCGATCACCCAGCACAGAAGCCTGCAGCGCCAACCTCCTGACCGTTGGCGCAAGCGTGTCCAAGCGAGCGGCAATCAGTCCCGTGAGGCTCTCCGGGATCTGTACTTCGCCCAAGTCGACGCGGAGCTCGTACTCGCGACCTGAACGGATGATGCGCTGCTCGGCGGCCAGCATGCGCACGATCTCCAAGGCGTACAGCGGAATGCCCTCACATCGCTGGACCACGACCGCTGCGACGTCGGCCGGCAGGTCCGGTACGAGCGCGCCGACGATGTCAAGCATCACCGTGGAGGGCAACGGCCCCAACTCCGCGTGGGTGGTGGGAGGTGTGTCGGTGCACCAGTTCGCTCGACGTGCCCGCAACTCCGGCCGAGCAACTGCAACGATGAGAAGCCAGTCTTCACGGACCCACTCGAGGAGGTGGTCGATGAAGGCGAGCGTCGTCTCATCAGCTGCCTGGACATCATCGAACACCAACACGAGCGGGCGTTGCTGCGAGAGCCGTTCGAGTAGCAACCGCCATCTCGAGAACAAGTCGGTGCCGGCCACGACGATCGTGCTGACACCCAACAATCGCAGGACCGCCGGCTCGATCCACTCCCGCTCGGCCGCATCTTGCACCGACTCCGCAAGTAGTCCTTCGACCTGCGAGCGCGTCGAGTCCTCATCGGCCGACTCGTCGACCTTGGCGAGGCTCCGAATCATCTCCGCCAACGCAACCAGAGTCGTACCGGGCGCAGCCACCGGCGAACGCCCGTAAACCACCGAGGCGTGCGATCCCATCAGACGGCAGAACTCCTTCGCCAACCGGGTCTTGCCCACGCCCGCCGCGCCAACGACAGTCATCAGCCGCGCCCCTCGACCCGACGATTGTGCTAGCTCCATCAGCTGGAGCAGTTCCGATTCCCTCCCGAGGAAAGGCGACTGGATTCCAGATGCGTCTCTGTTCCGTGGGCCGCGAGCAACCCAGGTCGGCACGGGCGCACTCTTGCCCTTCAGCTCCCGCATCCCGGCGTGATCAAACTCGATTCGCGAACCGGCCGCCCGGAAGGTTCCCACCCCGACCAATACTGTTCCCGGCGTTGCAGCGCGCTCAAGCCGCGCCGCCGTGTTGACCAGATCACCGATGACCATCCCCGCGTCCTGCCCATTCATGTCGACAGCGGCCTCGCCGGAGTTGACGCCGGCCCGAGCTGTGAACGCCCCGCCCATCAGCGCAACACCCTGCAGCAACTCCAGCGCCGCGAGCACCGCGCGCTCAGCATCATCCTCACGGACAGTTCGAGCGCCCCACACCGCCATCACGCCGTCGCCCATCAGCTTGTCGACCACGCCGCCGTGACGTGCGATCACCGTGCGCGCAAGCTCGAAGTAGCCGGCCAGCATCGCCCGCACCTCCTCCGAATCACGGCCCTCACTGAACGGAGTGAAACCCACCAGGTCCACGAAGACCACCGACACGTGGCGCCGCTCTGCCAGCACGGACGCGAGCGGCGCGTCGAGTTTCGATCCACACCCGCCACAGAAACGATGACCAGTCGGATTCGTGAACCCGCACCCATCACATGTCATCTCCACGCGGACCTCGTCCCGGTTCAGTCACCCAGACCCACCCGTTGACCGTTCACGTTGACGATGCGGCGGCCCCTGAATCCTGTCGAGATAGTAGGTGCTTTCGACGAGAGGTGAGTACGGCCGAGCACGTAGATGCCGCGCCGCGCTCGAGGGCTGGAAACGGTTGCGGGCTGTGGCGTGCTAGGAATCGGAATGACCGCCACGCAGGACAACGGACACACACCTGATCGCGACGTGGTGGCGGCTGGCTCGGTCGACACCGTGTTTCACGACCTTGACGCCTACGTTGCTCTGCCGCGTATTGACGGACTGGCGGTGTCGCCCGACGGCAGCCGGGTGGTGACCGCCGTTGCATCGCTCGACGCGACGAAGACGGCGTACGTGACGGGGCTGTGGGAGGTCGATCCGACAGGCGCCCGCCCGGCGCACCGACTCACCCGCAGCGCCACGGGCGAGTCCTCGCCCGTGTTCTTGCCGAACGGCGACCTGCTGTTCGTCTCGGCACGTCCCTGCCCCGACGACGAAAACGCCGAGGAGGCTCCGGCCATGCTCTGGCGCCTTCCGGCGCTCGGGGGCGAAGCACGGGTGATCGCTAGGCGGCCGGGCGGCGTCAGCGGCCCGGTCGTGGCCCGGGACCTCGGTACAGTGGTCGTGTCGTCGATGACCTTCCCGTCGTCGGCCGACGACGAGTCCGACGCGAACCGGCGCAAGGACCGTAAGGAGCACAAGGTCTCGGCGATCCTGCACACCCAGTACCCGGTACGGCGGTGGGACCATGACCTCGGACCTGACCTACCGCGCTTGTTCGTCGCCGAAACCGAGGCGGTATCACCTCCCGATGTCGCCGATCACGACCCGACCGGCCACCAGCTCGGCGATGGGCACGAGCCGCAGCTGAACCTGCGTGACCTCACCCCGGACGCGGGCACCGCCCTCGTCGAGGCTTCGTATGACATCACCCCCGACGGGACGACGGTGATCACCGAGTGGACCACCTACGTCCGCGGGCGCGTGAAAAAAGCCCTCGTCGCGATCGATGTCGCAACGAGCGAGCGACGGTGGCTAGCGGCCGACGACAACTTCGAGTTCGTCGATCCGGTGATCTCCCCGGACGGCTCGACTGTGGCGGCGCAACGCGTGTCGATCGCCACGCCGACCGAGCCGCCCGACGCCCGGCTCGTGCTCGTGTCGCTCGCCGACGGATCGATCCGGGAGTTGGCAGACGGTTGGGACCGTTGGCCGAACGAGCACCGCTGGACCTCCGACGGCTCGGCGCTGATCGTGACCGCCGACGACGACGGGCGGGGTCCGATGTTACGCATCGAGGTGGGGTCGGGCACGGTGAGCCCGCTCACATCCGGTGACGATGTCTACTCCAACATCGTCGTTCCGCTCGATGGGGCCGCGGTCTACGCACTCGCCAGCTCGCACCTGGCACCGCCGCGACCGGTGCGCATCGACTCATCGGCCACCCAGCAGCAGCCCGTCTGGCTGCCGGCCCCTGCGCCGCCGCAGCTGCCCGGCACCCTGACCGAGCTGTCGACGACAGCAGCCGACGGCGCCAGGGTGCGGGCCTGGCTGGCGTTACCTGATGGTGCAGCGCCCGACGAACCGGCCCCATTGGTTCTGTGGGTGAACGGCGGACCGCTCGCGTCGGCGAACACATGGTCGTGGCGATGGTGTCCGTGGCTGCTCGTTGCGGCGGGGTACGCCGTGCTCATGCCTGACCCGGCACTGTCGACCGGCTACGGCCGCGACTTCATCGAGCGCGGTTGGGGTCGGTGGGGCGAAACACCGTTCACCGACCTGATGGAGATCACCAACGCAGCCGTCAGCCGCGACGACATCGACGCCGACCGCACAGCGGCGATGGGAGGCTCGTTCGGCGGCTACATGGCGAACTGGATCGCCGGACACACCGACCGCTTCCGAGCGATCGTGACCCACGCCGGCATGTGGGCGCTCGACCAGTTCGGTGGCACCACAGACGATGCGTATGCCTGGTCGCGAGAAATGACCGCAGACATGGCGGCCGCCAACTCACCTCACTCGAACGTCGCGGCGATCACGACGCCGATGCTGGTCGTGCACGGCGACAAGGACTACCGCGTGCCGATCGGCGAAGCGCTGCGCCTTTGGGGTGACCTGATGTCGACGGTGAGCAACAGCGACAGCTTGCGGCACAGCTTCCTCTACTTTCCCGACGAGAACCACTGGATCGTCACTCCGCAGCACGCCAAGGTGTGGTACCTGACCGTGCTGGCGTTCCTCGCCCACCATGTGCTCGGCGAGGAGTGGGAGATCCCGGAGATCCTGTGCTGAACAGCCCGGCACACGCACAATTGGCGACTCGGTGTGCGATGCCGAGGGTGCCCGATCACAGGTCGAGGTTGCCCGCAACGCTGCGACGACTGCACAGCCCTCAACAGAACACAAGCGATCGACGAATCCCGAGTTCAACACCACCATCATCTGCCAGGCGGCCCTCGAACTGCCCCAGAACGCCTAACAGGGTGATGAAATTCGGGCCTTGAGGGGATTGCCGGGCGTTGGCCTGATGTCGTAGGTCTGGTTGAGGCTGCAATCCGATGTCGGTTTTCGGTGATCGTGGGTGTCGGGTCTCGGTGATCTTCGCCGCTGCAAGGCCGG
>JBGTCW010000399.1:0-1785 GCA_041748635.1 Ilumatobacteraceae bacterium
TCCGCTGCGCCGAGCTCTCCGACGACCGACGGTCGGCTCGTCTCGTCGCCGGCGGCGGCATCGTGGCCGACAGCGACCCGCGTGCGGAACTCGCCGAGACCCAGGCGAAGTTCCAAGCGATGCTCAGCGCCATCGTGCGCCCCTGACCTCCCCGACACTGAACCCCGCCAGCGATGAGCCAGACCCTCGCATACGCCGGTTTCGCTCATCGCAACGAACCGGATCTCTCCACCGATGAGGCAGACCCTCGTATACGCCGGTTTCGCTCATCGCGGGGCGATGTCAGCGGGCGTCGAGGGCGGCGCTGACGGCGGCCTGCAGGACGGCGTGGACCTCGACATTGCGATGTCGATCGGTCGGCACGCGACAGACCCACGGACCCGGCCGGTCGAGTTGATCGACCAGTTCGTCGCGGGTGCGTACCGTGCGGGCCGCCACGCCGAACGCCGTCGCCAGCCCGACGACGTCGAGGTCGAGCGGCGTGCCGAAGAGCTGCTCGAACCGTTCGTCGGACAGCGAGGACGCCTGCGGCAGGAACGAGAAGATGCCGCCGCCGTCGTTGTCGATGACCACGACTCGGAGGTCGGCATCGCGGCGGCCGAGCGCGACGAGCGCATTGCTGTCGTGCACGAAGGCGAGATCGCCGAGCAGCACGAACGTCGTGTGACCGGCGAGCGCTCGGCCCAGTGCGGTCCCGAGCACGCCGTCGATGCCGTTCGCTCCGCGGTTGGCGTGTGCTCGTGCTCGTCTCCCACCGAACCATTCGAGGTCGCGCACGGGCATCGACGAGGCAACCACGAGTTCGGCGCCGTCGGCGATCGTGTCGGCCACGGTCCGAGCCGTACCCGGTTCGGTCAGTTCGTCGAACCCGTCCAGCAACTCCAGGATCGCCGCGTCGGCCACTCGGTCGGCCGCCCGCCATCCGTCACTCCACATGGTGGCGTCATCGGTCGGCGAGGCGGTCTGGACCACGTCGAGCAGGTCACCGATGGAGGTGCTCGCCGCAACGTTTGCGTCCGGGTCGATCACGCCGGGACCGCCGACCTGGACGAGTGTCGCTCCCGCATCGGTCGCCCGCTTGGTCCACTGGGCGAGGACCTTGGATGCTGCCGGACGACCGATTCTGACGATCACGTCCGGCAAATGCGCGCCAGCAAAGCGTTCGTTGCGCAGCAGCGAGTCGATGGTCGAGATCGAGCCAGGCAGGTCACGAAACCCCGAGATCGGATCGGCCACCACCGGCCAGCCCGTGTGCTCGGCCAGCGTCACCACGTCCCCGCGCTCCACACCGCTGCGTCCGCCGACCACGATGAGCCCACGTTCGAACGACAACGCCGGGATCGGGTCGGTTCGCCGACGCACCGGCGCCGCAACCGTGCCGTTTGGTGGCCGACCGGAACGCGCAGGGAGTTCTCCGGCGACGCCGAGCAGCGGCTCGCGAAACGCGAGGTTCACCTGCACGGGACTGCGAGTTGCGTGGGTCCAGGTATCGATCGCCAGCTCGCGCCACAGCGACCGCTCACCCTGCTCGGCAACCCCGGGATCGCACGACCACACGACGTGGCGTCCGTACAGATCGATCTGATCGATCGTCTGCGGAGCGCCGACGCCACGCAGTTCCTCCGGCCGGTCAGCGGTGAGCACGATCATCGGGATATCCGACAGACCCGCTTCGACCACGGCCGGGAAGAAGTTCGCCGCCGCGGTGCCGCTCGTGCACAGCAAGAGTGCGGGGCTGGCGTCGACGGCGAGGCCGAGGGCGACGAACGCCGCCGATCGCTCGTC
>JBGTCW010000400.1:0-6426 GCA_041748635.1 Ilumatobacteraceae bacterium
CTCCACTCCATCGAGAATCGCTTGGTGATGTGCGGCTTGATCTGGCTGCCGAGCCCGAGGATGAAGCGCCCCTCGGAGTACGCCTGCAGATCCCACGCGGTGTTGGCGAGCGTCATCGGACTCCGTGCGAACGCCACGGCGATCGACGTGCCGATCTCGAGCCGGTCGGTGTGCTCGGCCGCCAGCAGCAGTGGCAGGAACGGATCGTGCGACGTCTCCGCCGTCCAAGCGCCCGAGTACCCGGCCGCCTCCACGTCCTTCGCGTTCTGCGCAACCTTGCGCAGGTCCATCCCGATGTTGCCGTCGACCTTCATGGCGCCGACGGTAGCGCCTCGGTCCTCCCGGGGACGGGGCCGGGAGGACCGCTCAATGCGTGGGTCAGTCCTGGTCGCGGAGGAAGGCTTGGATCTCGTCGGCGAGCTCGTCGCCGGAGCGCATCTCGATGACGGGTCCGACCTCGACGTCGTTGGACGCGTCGTAGAGCTCCTCGAGCTGGCGGAGCATTGCGACGTGCTCCGGATTGCCCTCGATACCGGCGTCGATGCGGTCACGCTGTGGGCCGACCGCGGCGCGCAGCTCGGTCGCCGACACCTCGATGCCGGTCGCTTCGGTCAACCCCTCGAGCAGGGCCAGCGACGCAGCGGGATAGGGCAGGGCCACGACGTAGTGGGGAACCTGGACCCAGATGCCGAGCGACGGGATGCGTCGGGCGTGCAATGCGTGTTCGAGCGAGGCGGCCATCCCGGCGGGCACGTCGACGGAACTCCGTGCGAAGGTGACGTCGGAGAGCACGTCGGTGGATGGCGACGAGCACGACAGTCGCGGGGCTCGGGTGTGCGGGGCCGCGAACGGGTAGGCGCCGAACGCGACCATCTTCGTGACGCCGAGCTCGACCGAGATGTCGCTGACCGCACGGGCGAAGCGGTGCCACGCCATGTCCGGCTCGGGTCCGGTGAGCACCAGCACGTCGCGGCCCGAACTCGATCGGCCGGCGCGCAGCTCGATCGTCGACCACACGAGATCGGTGTTGATTCCATCGCGCAACTCCATCACGGGTCGGCGCGCCCGGAAGTCGATGAACGTGTCGTCGTCGAAGCGCAGGATCGGGCTGGTCTCGCACTCTCGGGACAGCTCGTCGGCCGCCGCGGCAGCTGCGCCGGCGGCGTCGATCCAGCCCGTCAACATCACCACGAGTACCGGCTCGTGGAGCATCGGTTCGTCGACCAACCACTCGAACGATCCCTGTGGGTCGATCACGTCAGCGCGTCCAGGTATTTCTCCGCTGATGCCGCAGCATGTTCGACCTGTGACTTGAACGGCGCCAGCTCCTCGGGTGGCCGGTCGCCCAGTGCGCCGCCGAGGTAGCGGGAGTACACGCCCTCGATGATGCAGGCCAGCTTCCAGAACGCGAAGGCGACGTAGAAGTCGAGCTTGGAGAGGTCGCGGCCGGAGACCTCGGCGTAGCGATCGGCGAGTTGTGCCCGATCCCAGAATCCGGGAGCGGTCGTCGAGGTGCCGCTCCACGCGCCGGCGTCGTCGTTCGGGCCGTTCCAGTACACCTGCAGCAGCCCGACGTCGGCGAGCGGGTCGCCGAGGGTGCAGATCTCCCAGTCGAGCACGGCGATCACGTTGCCGTCGTCGTCGACCATCGAGTTGTCGAGTCGGTAGTCGCCGTGCACGATCGTGGCCGGACCCTGTTCGGGGATGCGCGCCAGTAACCCTTCGTACACCCGGTCGACGGCGGGCAACTCGCGGGTCTTGCCCTGGTTCCACTGTCCGTACCACCGGCGAAGTTGGCGTTCGATGTAGCCCTCGTGGCGTCCCAGTTCCTGCAGCCCGACCTCGTCGAGATCGACGTTGTGGATGGCGGCCATGGTGTCGACGAGCGAACGACTGGCATTGCTGCGGGCAGCTTCCGACAACGCTCGCTCGGCGGTCTCGCGATCTCGCAGGACATGGCCGTCGACGAAGCGCATCACGTAGAACGGACTGCCGTTCACGTCGAGGTCGTCGCAGTACCCCTCGACCGGCGGGACCGGCACGGCGGTTCCTTGGAGCGCTGACAGGATCCGGTGCTCGCGGCCCATGTCGTGGGCGCTGGCCAACACGTGGCCGAGCGGCGGCCGGCGGAGCACCAGGTCCGGTCCGCTGTCGCCCGTGACTCGGAAGGTGAGGTTCGAGTGTCCACCGGCGATCACGTCGAACCGGAACGGTCCGACCGCGTCGGCGACGTTGTCCTGCAACCAGGCCGTGACCGGCCCGATGTCGATGCCGGGGATGTTGCTCATGCGTTCGCACGTCCAGTCATGTGCGATCCGAGGGTAGTCAGACCTGCGCACCCGGTCGCCATCATGTCGCGCCGATAGCCTCGGATTCATGGCAGCCATCGACGTCACCGACGCCACCTTCCAGACCGACGTGATCGACAGATCCCAGGAGGTGGCCGTCGTCGTCGACCTCTGGGCGCCGTGGTGCGGTCCGTGCAAGACCCTCGGGCCGATCATCGAGAAGGTGATCGACGCCACCGATGGCAAGGTCGTGCTGGCGAAGGTCAACGTCGACGAGAACCCGGGCATTGCGCAGGCGTTCCAGGCACAGTCGATCCCGGCGGTGTACGCGCTCAAGGACGGCGCGGTCGTCGACGGGTTCATCGGCGCCTACCCCGAGCACGAGGTCCAGCGCTTCGTCGATTCGCTGCAGCCGACCGAGGAGCAGGTCGCTGTCAGCGAGTTGATCGAAGCGGGCGACGAAGGCAGCCTGCGGATCGCGCTGTCGATCGAACCGGCGAACGAGGATGCCATCGTGGCGCTCGCCGAATTGCTGATCACCGACGGCGAGACCGACGAGGCGCTCGCCTTGCTCGGTCGTATCCCTGAGTCGGACCGTACGCGCCCGATCGCTGCCCGGGCTCGGATCGGTGTGGCGCCAGACGATGACTACGACGCCCAGCTCACGGCGCTGCTCGATCAGGTGAAGGCCGACGACGAGGCTCGACAGAAGTACGTCGATCTACTCGAGCTCATGGGTCCGCACGACCCGCGAACCGCCGAGTATCGACGCCAGCTCACGTCACGGCTCTATTGACAGCAGTTACAACACGGGTCTGACCCGTGTTGTAACTCTGCCCCTACTTCGGGTGGGCGAAGAAGTCCGCGAGACGCGCCTGGAACGCTGCAACGGCGTCGGTGTAGTGGGCTCGAAGCTCCGAGCCTGCTCTGGCTGCACCCGGCGCCACGACCGCGGGAAGCTGCGGCTCGGTGCGGAGGAATTGCTGGGCCCCTGCCAACGAGATGAAGGCGTCTGGGAGCGCCCGATCGTCGGGGTGCGCCAGGCGGACCGTCGTGTCGGCGAGCGCTTGTCGATGGGTCTCGGCGCGGACTCGCAGGGCGTCGACGTCCCACAGGCGTGTGAGCAGCAGCTGCTCGTCTCCTGCGACGAGGTGGCCGCGCGTCACCACTGCATCGGGGAAGTCGGTGGAGATGGGGATGTTGGCGGGACGCAGCCACAGGTCGGGGCGCAGCTCACCCAGACGTGAACCGAGCGCTCGCGAGCGGAACGCTCTGCGCTCGGCCACCGTGCGACGGTCGGCGAGCACGGCCACCGTCCACCAGGTGCCATCCCAGTCGGCAGGAGGATCGTGGCGCCCCGCATCCTGCTGCACCTGGCGTTCGACGAGGCGGGAGGAGAGCTGGTACGAGCCGTCGTCGTTCACGAGATCGCCCGCCCCCACCATCCGCGACAGCGCCGTGCGGACAGCGCCGTCCGCGAGCCCGAACAGCTCGGTGAACTCGAGAATGCGTCGCACGGGCATCTGTGGCGGATGCGAACCGAGCAGCACGGACAGCACGATCGATCGGGGGCTCAGCGGCGCGAGGTTGGTGGGCGCCTCGGAGGTGATACGAATTGCGTCCGCCACGATCGGAGAGTGTAACATGCAGGGATGACGCCGATTGCCGGAGCGCCTCCGGAGTCCGATCGCAAGTCCGATCGACTCATGCCGCTCGTCGCAGGTTCGATGGTGCCCGACTCGTCGGTGCTGGCCGATGTCCTGCCGACCGAGTGCCTCAACGAGCGCGCCAAGCCGGTGCGTCCGCTGCGCGACGAACTGCGACGCATCTCGAACACACGCAATGTGCTGACGGTCGCCGGAGCGCTGGTCCAGTCGTTCGGCGTCGTGATTGCCGCCGGGTTGATCAACACCTGGTGGTCGTACCTGTTGGCGCTGGTGCTGATGACGCGAGGACACGTGTGCCTCAACATCCTTGCGCACGAGGCCGCGCACCGGCTGCTGTTCACGAACCGCCGGATGAACGACGGCGTCGGCAGATGGCTGCTTGCGTATCCGACCTTCCAAGCGATGCTCGGGTACCGCCGGGTCCACTTCGCTCATCATCGAGACGAGATGGGCGCCGACGAGCCGGATCTGTCGCTGTACGCCGGGTATCCGGTCGCCAAGGACTCGTGGCGCCGCAAGCTCACGCGGGATGCCACCGGCCAGAGCGCCTACAAGAACTTCCGTGGGCTGTTCTTCGCTCTGCGGCGTGGCCAGATCGAGGCCCGCCAGATCGTTGCCGTTCAGGTCGTGATGTTCGGCGCCTCGATGGCGTCCATGCGACCGCTCACGTACGTGGTGTGGGTCCTGTCGTGGTCGACACTGTGGAAGGTGTCGAACCGCCTCCGGTCGATCGCGGAACACGGCGGGATGGTTCGATCGAGGGATCGGCGCCTCACGACCCATGTGATCCACCAGAGTCGGCTCGCTCGCTTCTGGATGGTGCCGTACAACACCGGCTGGCACCTGGCCCACCACGTCGACATGGGCGTTCCCTGGCGCAACCTGCCGCGACTCCACGACGAGCTGGTGCGCTCGGGCTGGGTGACCGACGTGATCGAATACCCGAGCTACCGAGCGTTCTGGCGCGCCGCCTCCTCCGGCTGACCCGCCCCGTTGTTGCGATGAGCGGGGCCTGCGGATATGCGGGTTTCGCTCATCGGGGGCGAACGCGTCGTTGTTGCGATGAGCGACGTCCTCGGATTTCGCTGGTTTCGCTCATCGCACGGGGGATCGTGGCGGACGTCGGTAGGTTCCGGGTCACCGACTCCCTCCTGCTGATGGGGCGCGCACTGCGTCGAAGCGAGGAGGTCGATCGTGGAACCGCTGTCGAGGCCGGCGCCGTACCGCTCCGTCGCCGAGCGCGCTCGCGCCTGGGTCGAGTGGTTCGGTATCGGGCGGTTGTTCGCGGCATCCGTGGCCACCGTCATCGTGTGCGCTGGCGGTATCTGGCTGGTCCGTACGCCGCCGCCCGCCACCGAGGCGTCACTGCCCCATGCGGTCGCCACGACGGTCCCGACCGCTGCGCTCACGGCGCCTCCAGCCGTGACGACGCCGATGCTCACCCAACGCGTCACGGTGCATGTGGCCGGCGCCGTGGTCGAGCCGGGCGTGTACGAACTCGCCGGGGGAGCCCGCGTCCGCGACGCGATCGAGGCTGCGGGCGGGTCGACGAGCGCAGCTGACCCGAACGCACTGAACCTCGCCGCCATCGTCGCCGACGGCGTGAAGGTCTACGTGCCTGCACTCGGCGAGGAGGTGCCACCATCGCTCATCACGCCGGTCGACGGGGGAGACGACGCACCCATCGGTCCGATTGACGTCAACGTGGCGTCCGCCGATGCGCTCGAATCGTTGCCTGGCGTCGGTCCGGCCACGGCCACGGCGATCGTCACCGAGCGAGAACGCAACGGCCCGTTCCTCGACGTCGACGATCTCGATCGGGTGCCGGGCATCGGGCCGGCGAAGCTCGCGGCGATCCGCGATCTGGTGACCACGTGAACGCTCGGGGTCGCGTCAGATCAGAGAGTCGGAGATCGACAGGGTCGCCGCCACGAGCGCGATCGTCGCGCCGGCCCAGATCCCGGCGCACATCCACGCGTAGTGGCGCCAGAAATCGTTCCAGGTCGCCATGGGATTGCGGGTGGCGCGGCGTGATGCGAGCACGCCGACCAGCATCCACAGCACAGCGGAGGCGGCGACCGCCAGGGGGTACAGCCCACGGTCACCGAACGGAGCACCGGCAACCAGGAGCACCGGAGCGGCGAACACTCCGCCGATCAGGCCCACCGCACCGCTCCATGCGGTGTCGAACAACTGCAGCGAAAAGTAGGCAATGCCACCCACGATCGCTGGCACGATCAATCCGGCGATCGGCCCCCAGGTCCGCAGGCGCGAGCGGTACCAGCGCGGACCGGCGATGAGTGGCGGGCCCGAGGCCGGTGGCGGCGGCGACGGCCGCGCGCCCGGGGGGATGGGGGTGAACGATGTCACGACCTCGCCAGGTTATGGCACCGACGGACGGGGTTGGTGGCGCTTCGATTCCTCAGTGGCGACCGTCGGCGACGATGGCGGCGAGGTTCAGTGCGTTCGGG